>JBDGUQ010000102.1:0-283 GCA_042215785.1 Candidatus Aenigmatarchaeota archaeon | reverse complement strand
CCTTCTAAAAACGATCTAGTTGCTGAATTTAGACTTAAACCTTCCCAAGGTAGGAGCTTCGAGGACGCAGCTTCCAATGTTGCCAAGGAGAGTTCTGTGGGAACGTGGACAAATTTGAGTACTATGAAGGAAGGGATTGAAGATATTAAAGCTCGGGTATTCAGTTTGGATGAGGACAAGCAGGTTATAAAGATTGCTTATCCTTCAGAATTATTCGAACTGAATAATATTTCTCAGGTTATGAGTTCTATTGCAGGAAACATCTTCGGTATGAAGTTAATAG
>JBDGUQ010000164.1:0-10406 GCA_042215785.1 Candidatus Aenigmatarchaeota archaeon | reverse complement strand
GAACCAGGAACATCAATAGATACTTCAATTGCACATTTTGTTTTACAATCAACAATGATAAAATCTAATATACCTGAAATTGGTCCTGTCTTTTCTTCAGCAGCACCATATTGATTTGTTTCAATAGTTAATTTTACATCATTTACCATTTTATCACCCTATTAATCCACTTGTTAATATTTTCACTACTAAATTAGCACCTGCTGCCATTGCAATAAGTATCATTACTACATACATAACCCATATTCTATTATTAAGTTTATCAATTTTCTTGTTTGTGTCCTCAATTGATTGTTGCAGGTGTGCTATGTCATTCATCTTTAAATTATGTATTTCCTTTTCTAGAAAAGAAATACATTTAACAAATTCTCTATATGTCACATATTCTTCATCTTTAGTTGTCATCTGGAAACACTTCCCCCACTGCTAATATACTTGTGCTTCCTGTAGTATTTTCAAACATTAGTATTGATCCTGCACCGATTTGAATTGGTGTGCATCCTGTGAATTGTTCATTTATTCCAGTATACTGATTGTTATATCCCTCTAAAATTGTTTCATCAGCTCCTGGACCTGAAATATATAGTTTGATTCCTCCATAATTCTCTGCTTGTGAATGAATCATAACACTTGTTATTTCATATACACTCCCTGTTGGAACTGTTTTAATTTCTGTATCACTTGCTCCACTAACTACTGTTTTTGAAACTCTACTTACTGCATCACTCTTGTATGTTGTAGTTCTTATATGACCTCTTGTACTTACTTTAGCAGCATTTTGTTTTTCATCAATTATTACTGTTGGCATTTTTTAATCACCTTAAATAAAAAGATAAAACATAAGAAAAAATTCTTATGCTTCATCACCTACTGCTACCCAATTAAATGTTGCATTTGCATTTTCTGATGTAGCCATGAAACTTCCTGCTTGGACACTTCCTATGTATAACCAACCAGTATCACCATCAAGAGTCTGTGCTGCTACATAAGGAGTTCCTCCGAATTTTGTTCCAAATGAAACAAATACTTCGCTTCCTGCCCCAGTGTCTCCTGTTCCTGCTTGAGTTACTTTACCCCATGTTGTTGGGGATCCTGTTCCTGCTGGAGATAAGTTCTTGTTGTTTGCAACTACACTTCCTGAAGAACTTACATTCACAATTGTAAGATCTCCTGTTGCAGCAATATCAACTGCTGTTGCTGTTCCAAGAACATCCACTCCTGATGCAACTAAACTCCCACCAGTTTCAAATAATCCACCAGTAACTAATCCTGTTGCTGTGACTGTTGCTGTTCCAACATCTCCTGTAATGTCTGCACTGGCACCAACAAGACTTCCTGTTGCATTTATGCTTTTTGCAGATGTGATTCCTTCACTTGTTTCGATACTTCCTGCTAAATCAAGACTTGTACTATATTCGCTTGTTTGTCCTACTTCTTCTCCTCCTAGTCCATCTATTAATCCCATTTATCTTCACCTCTATTTAATTATAATAAAAAATAAGGAAAAAATCCTTATTTTGTTTTAACTTTAAGTTGTTATCTTTGAAACAGCATTTGCTCTTAAGTATCTGTACTTAATTCTTTGAGTTATAACAATACCTTTCATGTCTCTGACTGGATCATCGTATTCTTTCATTGTAAGTGGTCTCTTCTCTACAAGGATCATTGCGTGTCTTGAGTCAAATGCATAAGCATGTGTGCTTGTTACACTGTGACTGAATACAAAGTCCATGTTCAAGAAATGATTTACAAATCCAGTTTCTAGTGTATCTCTGTTACCCCACTTGTCTGCTTCCATAAATGTATCTATATTCTGTAAGTCTTTGTAAATTTCAGAACCGAATAAAAATACATCTGGATCCATTTTGTCATCTCTGATATTTTTCTGTGCTTCTGTTATGTTGTCAATTGTAATTGCTCCACTACCTGAAACAGTGTGGCCTGCTGCTGTATTTGCTGCATCTAACTGATCAACAAATAAATCGTCTTCATTTTCAGCAAATTTGTATCCTGCTGTTTCAATGTTGTATCTAAGTATATCCCACTTAGCATCTTCTCTCATTTCATTTGTTATTGTTATTCTGATACCATATTTGACTGGTTTTATGTTGAATGTAGAATATTCTTCTGCATCTATTGGTACTTCTGCTCCTTCTGCAACTTTTTCAATTTCCATTGTGTCTGCTGTTTGCAAGTCAAAATCTACAGATGAACCTGGACATTGTTCAGGCCCCATTGTAATTGCAATGTATCTTCTACCAATCAATTTTTTTCTAACTGCTTTTATAAGCGTATCATAAATTTTTGTTTCTATTAATTTCTGTCCAGTTTTTTCAGTTCCTGTACTTCTACTTAATAGTTCTTGTGTTGTTTTCATATCTTCTCACCTCTATTTAAATATTTATCCTCACGATTGCATACCCTGTTAATGGGGTTGCATCTGTTAGTGCTCTTCCAATTGGGAAGTAAGATCCTGCATGCAATAATGGCACTGCTGATACCATATCACTGTATCCTACTGGATAAACAGGCATACCTCCTGAAACAGCACCTGAACCTGCTTGAAGTATGTATAGCCCTTGCATTGAAAATGAAACATTCTCATTGCTTCCTGCATCAAATAATGCAATACCAACACAGTTTGTTTCACTGTCTGTTTGTTCTACTTTAATGTCCGAATCATCGTATCCACCACTGCTTGTAACTGCATCTTTAGAACCATTCCACTTCAAAAGCATTCCACCACTTACTGTAGATGTACATCTACCAGTAAATGTTCTTCCTATGTCTGTTAATTGTAATAATCCCATTTATATCACCTCAATATAGTGTTGGTCTGCCATCCTTTGGTACTCCTCGAATGGAACCATCACCCTCTACTACTATTTTATAATCTTTTTCTTCTTTTTCAGCAGACTCCTTTGAATATGTTTTTGGAGTCCCTTTACCTGAAACTTTTTTAGCCAATTCAAGCATTTTCTGAAGTGCTTCTTTTGTATGAGTCTTTAACTCATCTTCATCAAGTGTTTCGTCAAGTTCACAAAGTTCTTTAATGACTTTGTTCTTTTCTTTTTCCTTCATTGCTTTAATCTCTTCTTTAAGACTTTCAAGTTCTTTTCTCAGAGATTCTTCTTCTTTGTCTTCAGTATCTTCTACTTCTTCTTTGTCTTCAGTATCTTCTACTTCTTCTTTGTCTTCAGTATCTTCTTTTGGCGTTTCTTTTTCTTTGTCTGTCATATCTTTTTCACCTCTATTTTCTTCTTTTAAATTTGATTTAAACTTTTCTGCGATAGCATGAGTAAACGTTGCATTTCTGTCTCCTGGTATTCCTACAAAGGAAAGTTCAAGAAATTCTATCCCTTTTGCAGTTCTTATTGGTTTATCACTACCTGCTGCACTTTCTTCTTCTGTTAATGCTTCTACTTGTGCACCAATACTCACATTCTGAATAAGTTTATTTTTAATTCTATAAACCATATCAGGATATGTTGATGTATTGTGAATCTTTGCTTTGAATGGAACATTCTCATCAACAGAATCATAATCAGCCCATACAACCTTACCTACACTTTCACGTGGGTTTGTGTCATGCCCCATGAAAATATTCTTTCCAATAAGTGTGTGAGCACTTTTTTCTAATTCTTCTGCTTTATATTGAATGTTATTTCTTGTCACTGTTGAATTTATTGCAATCCCTTGTATTGTAATGCTATCACCATTGTTTGAAATTCCTGCTTCTTGAACACGAATCCCAACATCATAGTTTAGTTTTTCATTTCTCATAATGAATCCCTCTTTCTTTTTTTTATATTGTGCTGTACAAACTGCCCATGCAGCCTGTCTTTTTGTTTGATCTTTCTTTCTAGGTTTAAAATCAGGATCTGCCATCAATTTGTCTACACATCTATCAACCCATTCTGGCATTTTCCTCACCTATATTGCGGATAATATCATCCGCTATTTCTTTTCCATACCTCTCTTCCAGAAACTCTCTTGGATTTCCTGCTACTTTTTTCTTAATTACATCTTTGTCTCTTGCTTTTGGTTGTTTTTTCAATGAATCATCAAATGGGTTCTCTTCTGGTTGAGATGTATCTATTTCATCGAGACCAGGTAATGGATCTTTTCCAAGTTCATCCCTTGCCTCGTTCCCAGTAATAATACCTGCTCCCTTAAGGGAAACAAGTCTCTGAGCAGTAATTACTTCATCTGCTTCTTCTAATTCCTCAAACATCATATCTGGTTTTTCTTTTCCAACCACCAACTTATCAAATATTTTCTCATATAATTCTTCTTTTGTTGATGTTCTCAAATACCAAACATTCTGTTCAAAAGCAGCATATCTTGATCTTGCTGACTTTTCTGCTTTTTCTCCACTGTATATTAATTCTGATGGAACTTGAAGTCCAGCAAGTATCTGGTTGTCAATATGTTTCAAAAAGAAGTCAGGTTTCATGATTTCTTTATTCACACCTAAAACTTCTGTTTCTAACCTCCAATCAGAAACAATGTCTTCATCAGGATCTAACTCTTGAATTTTATCTTCAAAATCTTCTACATCACTGGAAGTAATTGGGTCTTCTGGTGTTCCAAGTTTGAACACAATTATTGGAGAAGCATACCTGTATAATATCACACCAATATTTTCTTCTGTGTTTAATTTTATATTAACAACTTGTGATATTGATTCTATCATACTATTTCCACTTAAAGAATCCCCAAATTTATCCCATGTGAAATGCAAAACCTCTTCAGGGTCTAATTTTATTTTCTTCTCCATACCCACTTTATGATTATAATGCAACAATTCCCCATGTTTTGATCTTACTATTGTTATTGTTGAAGGGTCAATATATTTCAAATTCACAATTCTATTTCCTTCTTTGATAATTTCATAATAAGCATTTCCATAAACAAGTCTGGTGATTATCGAATCAAACAGAATCCTCTTTAAATTAACTCTTTTTGAAAATCTTTCAAGCCTGTCTCTATCGGCTTGTGTCCCATTAACAAAAGAAAAACCTCTTCCCAATGTATGAGTAGCATATATTCTTATTCCTCCTTTGACAAGTGGAACATACCTATATATGTGTTCAAATTCTCTTGTTTTTCTTGAAGAGTATTCATAAACTTTATTTTTAGAATATGTTGCAAAACTCTTTACAGTCCCAACTGTAAAGGTTTTTGCTTTTTCTGTAACTATGTCCTTTTCTTTTGTTCTTCCTGTAATGAAATCAAAAACTCCCATTTAATTTACCACCAAACATAAATATCTTTTTTTTGTGTTTTGTACTTGGAATCCTTATGAGGTTTTCCAGGTCTACCCTCTTTTTTTGCTAAAGGCTTAGAAGTCACATTGTACCACCCATTCCTTGTTAGTTTATTTGGCATGTCTGTTGTTTTCACTTCTTTTTTGTTGAAAGTATGTGGTAAAACAATATCATCATCATATTTTTGGACAGTTGCTTTTTTCTTAAGTTTCTTTCCTTTTATAAGGGGCATATTTATTTATACATAACACATATTTATATATCTTGGTGTTTTGCACAACTTTACAGTAAAGTTTAAATATTAGTGATTTGTTAATCTTATTGGTGAGTAATATGACTAGTACAGCAAATATTTCAAGAAAGAATGCAGAGATACTGCAAAGATTTAAAACATTTTTAAGGTTGAAATTTATGCATCTCAAAAATGGTAAACCAATTGAAAATTACGACGACATATTTTCTAAAATGATTGAACTTCTTGGCATTGAAGAAGAATATAACAAAAAAGATATTATGAAAATAGAACTTGTCAAAGAGATACCATATGAAAAAGTGCTAGAGATGCACAAGGAGCATAAACTTGATGAAGGAGTTGCAAAGTGAGGAAATATTTGGTTTATCAAAAGACCAAAAAAAACTTGTCAAAAAACAAAAGAAGAAGAGAAAGAAAAGTCAAGAAATAGATTGGGATAGAATTATTAATTTATTTTCTATACAATCAAACAAAAATTTAAGAGATTACAGAAATATAATGTTGATTTTACAAAACCTAAAAGAATCAAGTGAAAAAACAAGAGAGATATATGAACATTCTCTTGTTAAAGAAATCATAAAAGAAACCTAAACAATCTTCCTCATTGTTTTGAAAGCAATAGGTGTATATGCTCTGCGTAGGTTGAAACATGCTAATGCTAGAGCATCAACATAATCATCATTAATTGAACTATTCTTTTTAAAAATCATATTCCCAGCAGAGTTTATTTCGTATTCAAATTCTTTAATTTGATCCATCATTTTTTTGTTGTAATTAAATTTCAAAAACCCTTCTTCCATCAAAAACAAAAGGTTTGAGTATAAATCAACATTGTTTCTTGTTGTAAAGAAAATGGGTCTCACATTAATCCCTTTTTTCTTAAGTTCTTCAATTTGTCTTTCTCCAGCACCTCTATCAGCATAACATCTCATTATATTGAACTTTTCCTGCATCATATCAGCGTATTCGATAGCCATTCCATATTCTTTCCTTTTAAATTCTTTTGTTTGAACAACCTTATGGAATTCCTCTCCACGCTCAACAACGACAATCACTGTGCTGTCACTTTGTTTACCCCAATCAATACCCATATAATACACTTTACTTGGATCTCCTTTCTTTAGTTCTTCAAATTCATAAACACAAGAATCAACAACATCTTCTGGGAAGAATGTTCCTGTTTTCGAAATAAACTCAGCCATATACTCTACTCTATATTTTCTTTTTGTCATTCTCTCTCTTTGACTCTGAAGAAAATCATCTGAGATAAGAGGGCTTGTTGCTGATGGAAGGTGGTATGTGCTTATATCCATGTCCTTTCTTGCTTGTTTCCACTGTTCATAAAAGAATCCTCTTCTACCGTTTGGGGTTGATAATAATATGAGTTGGCCTTTTGTTGTTGCAAGCATCGGCATGATTGCAGGGAAGACAGGATCTGGAACAAATGCAGCCTCATCTACAATAAGAAGGTCCGCTGTATATCCTTTTATACTGTCTCCCTCACTTCCAGAAGGGAGTGAGATAATTCTCGATCCATTAGAGAATTCAATTTCAGTTCTTGTTGATCTTGTCACACTAGGCATCAGATATGCATTTAGAAACATCTTCATTTTCCTAAAAAGGTTTGAAGACTGTCTTTGGGTGGGTGCGACAATCAAAACAGTAACTTCTTCGTGAGTAAAAGCATAGTGTAATCCTTTCACAGCCGCAATAGTTGATTTTCCTACCTGTCTCCCACAACAAACCACTACAACAGGAGATCCATCATGCAAAATATCATCTTGGTAATCAAATGGTCTAAATTCAAGTAGATTTACAGCAAATTCAGTGGGATTTAAAAGTTTTTCATAGTTTTTTAGAACTTTTTGAGTCCTTTTAATCCGTTTTGCTCTCTTTTTTTCTGCCTGTTTTTGAACTTGCTCGTCATATTTAGTGTTGACAATTATAGAATCTGGACCATCATCAAGAAGAATTTCTTCGGTTTCATCATCCTTCTTCTGCAATGATAATCACCTCTGAGTCTTCTTCTCTTGATTCTTCATCTTTTGTCTTTGTACTTTCTTTTTTAGAATATTCGGTTTCAACAACTTTTACTTGTTTTTTACCATCTGTGGCAGTTGTTGTTTTTGTCCTCATACCAGTAAGCATTTTAGATAAATCACCAAGATCATGTTTGACTTCTTGAGGTGTTCTAGATTTTCTAGATATTTTTAATGCATCAGAAAATTTGATTATTTTTGATTCAATTCGGTCTATATATTTTGACACAGGGGTTTCAAATACATCTTTTGTTATTTGACCTGTTCTGGGATCCAACAGTCTTTCTCTTTCACTTGTTATACCCATAAAAGCCTCATATCTCTCTCCTCGCTTTGCTCTTAACACATCCATAATCATTCTATCAAGTAAGAGTTTGTCGTGCGTTTTGTTTAGACCAAAAGCCATTGAGATTTCTCTGAACATTTTTTTATATTGTTCTATTTCAACTCTACATTGTTTCCCATCTTCATAGTAAGGACATATTTTTTTTCCATTGTTTCTATGTGGCGCAAATATACATCTGTGACACCACATGAACCCCTTTAGATACATGCCATGTTTTATAGAATTATTTTTTTTAGATTTTTCTTTTCCTTTTTCTTTTCCTTTTTTCATTATGCTCACCAAGATCACCTAGCACCCACCAAGATCACAAGCCTTGAAATAGATTTTTCTAACAACTTCTACATCTTGTATGTTATATGCACGCAGAGAATCAAAAAGAAGATTCTTATAGAGTCCTGCGACTTCGTTTCCAGAGCCGTTTTTTTGTATGTTTAACCCATATTCGTCAGCCAAATCATTTAGATTAAAATAATTTCCATTGCTCTTATATTTGAGGTTGATTGTATCAAAAACAGAAAAGTTAGGGATTTTGAGTCGGTACTTGCGCGATTTAGAAATCAACCAAAATAAATCAAAGAGAATAAGATTATGTCCAACTAATACAGGGTTATTGAGTTTCCTTATTTTTTTCCAGAATTTTTGTACTATCTCTCTTTCCTTTTCTCGTGTTGGTTGTTCACACAGTAAACACTCTGGTTCTTCAGAATCAATAGCATAAGCAATGGAAATTATTTTTCCATATCGCGGATCAAAACATTTTGGAGAGTTTTCTTCTGAGAATGTTTCGATATCAAGAAATATTGTGTTTTCTATTGGAACAGTAACACTTCCAGAACCTACTATGGTGTCTTTCATGATATAATTGTATATATATTTAGGGTTTAAATAATTTATTGATTTGATGTTGAAACGAAACTTATTTATTGTGTGGTTTTATATATTTTATGTGTTTATAAATGGTGAGTGTGAAATCAAAGAGAAAAAGAAAAAGAGAGAAAGAATATAGTTGGTATGTTATTGTTGATTCTAGGGAGCAAAAACCTTGGAAGTTTAGTAACTCAAAGACTAAAGGACTAACTACAGGTGATTATTCAATTGAGGGTTGTGAGGATAAAATTGCAGTTGAGAGAAAGAGTGTCAGTGATGCAATATCAAGTGTAACATCAAATAGAAAAAGGTTTGAGAAGGAGTGGGTTCGCGCGAAAAGTTTAGACTATTTTGCAGTGGTGATTGAGGGTAGTTTCAGAGATATTTATAGAGCAGTTGGTGTTCAGAACAAAATCAATGAGAAAAAAGGAAAAAGTAGGAGAAAGTTGAGTGCGGAGAGTGTTATTGCTACTTATATAAAATGGCAGGTTAAGTACCCTTGGGTCCATGTTTTTTTTACTGGGGGTAGGAGTGAAGCAAAGGGGATTGTTCGTAGGATTTTTGAAGGATATTTGAGGTATTTGACGGAGGGTTATTTTGATGGAGGAAGTTGGGGGTTTGGTTAGTGGCTTATTTGCGTTTGAAAATGGTCTGAGATATTTTTGGCACCAACCCCTACTAAAGAAAAAAACTAAAAAAATCTATGGGGGATTAGGTATTACTTTGTATTACCCAACTCTTTTTACAACTCTTTTTGTAATTCTGCTTTCAATTCTTTCTCTTGTTCTAATTTTTCCTGAACTTCTTTTTTGATTTTTCTCAACAGTTCGATTTGTTCTTGTGTTGTCAGTGTCCACACGTCAATCTCACTGTTTTCAATCACATCGCAATTTTTTGAATGTAGTGTTGTTCGGCAACTGCTATCAATCAATTTGTAGTTTTCTGTTTCATACACTTCGCTCATATAGTTGTCATTGTATTGTTTGTCACCAGTGCAGCGCCCGCAGTCGTTATTTTCCCACTCTTTCGCTTCTCTTTTTGTGAGTTTTTGCATTTCGCTCTTGATTTTCTCATATACTTTTTTACTCATATTTTCCATTTTAATCACCTAATATATTATATACAATAGTTCTTTATATAGTTTATGGTTAATTATATAATCAAATACTATATATTTAACGGGTTGTTTAACGGCTTATAACGGCTAATAATCAAAGATAAAAAAAGATAAAAATTAAAGATAAAAAAAGATAAAAATTAAAGATAAAAAAAGATAAATTCCATAAAACACATAAGACAAGAATTGAAAAATCACATAATGAATATATATTCATAACAGAACACTACTTATTTAACGGGTTGTTTAACGGCTAACTAGATAAAATTTACTGTTTAGTGGATTCTTTATAAAGGGTATTTAAATGGTACTACTTTTGAGTGGTAATCAGTATACATAGATTTTTTTTTTCTTTGGTTTTTTTTAGTTTTTTTTATACATCAAATAACAATAAACAACAATTACAGAACAAAAAGTAATAAAAAGTAATAAAAAAAGAGAATGCAGTTCCCAGAAAGGATAGGGGGGGGGGGGGGGGGGGGGGGGGGGGGGGGGGGGGGGGGGGGGGGGGGGG
>JBDGUQ010000032.1:0-10449 GCA_042215785.1 Candidatus Aenigmatarchaeota archaeon | reverse complement strand
ATTTAACGAGATGAAGGAAGGTAAATTTCTTCTTAAGTTCCTCCTCCTTATTTTTTATTTTCTCCCCGATCTCGTTTAATTTTTTCTTGTATTTTCTATTTTGGTTAGCCTTGTACGTTATGTAACTTTTTAGTTCCTCCGACCTCTTTATACTTTTGTCCATATCTTCTTCCGCAAGCTCATTTATACCCTTTACATCTTCGGCATTTCCCAGATATGCATCGCAGTTTTGACACTTATCGAACTTTCTCCGGTTCAATTTGTAGCAGTTCGGGCACTTCTTCGCACCGAAAACCCATCCCTGCACGTGCTCATCCCAGATGAAAAACGTGGCAATCTGCTTGTGAATCCATTTTCCCATCCATTCGTCTGCTTTCGCTTTTACAGGTCCAGTTAACTTTTGTTTTATTTTACCCCCTGTTTCTTGTAAATTTTTCCAATTTTTCTTTAATTTTTGTTTAGGATTCAATTTCATCGTACATCACCATTATTATATTTCATTCTATTATATTCCAATTCCAATATTTTGGAAAGTAAAATTGCTTGGCAAATGGCCTTTGTTTCTTCTAAATCTTGAACATCAATATCTCCTCGGTCGTGTTCTTCATAAGGATATGATTCTTTTTTACTTTCATATTTTTGATATTTCATCATTTCTAGGACATGTGATGGATTTATTAAATAGTCATGAATGAAATCACCAACATAACCTGTCCATTTTTCCATTTCTTTCCAGATTTTCATCATATCATTTTCATCAATTTTTTTCATAATAATCACCAAAATAATTTTTTATTATTGTATTTCAACCACGGTTGTGATTCATCAATCACTATCGCGTATGACCTCCCTTTCTTTCCTATATGCTAGGTTCACTTATCCCACTTCCTTGATTGACATTTTGGACACATTGCCGGATTTTCTTTTCTTCCCTCCCATTCATGACCGCACTGTGAACACTTATGTTTGAATTTTTCTTTTTTCTTTTCTTTTTTATCCTTCCTCTTCTCTTTTCTCGTTTTATCTTTCTCGGGTTCAATATCTTTAGTATATCTATTCCATAATTTATCCTTTAATCGGGGAAAGTGGCCTATCCAGTTGCAGGTGGGTTTCCTCCATTCTCCGCTTTTCTTTTCAAATTCGTCCATTTTTTCTCCATTGTAAAACTTAAATTTCCCCTCTTCAAATATTTCTATTAAAAAATCAAATTGTCTTATATGACTTTCTGACAGGTTTTGGGGCTGTGTAGTACACCAAAAACCGAAAGTATTTCTATATCGCATTTTACTTAATATTTCTTCCGTTTCAACATTTTCGTTCGACATGGCCCTTTTAGCGTTTAAAAGTGTCAGCATTTCATCCATCAAATATGGTGAGATTGACTCATTTCTAATTCTTTTAATGTCGGGAAGTGATCCAACGAAATGTTTTTTCAAATCTTCTTTTTCTCCAAGTTCTTCATCTGTTTTCATTTTGTATATTTCCTTCATACACCAGAGAGAAAAAGTGGATTTCCCTAGACCTCGCTTACCCCAGACAATACCTCTAGCGTCCTTGTCTTTTTTATCTATTTCTCTTGCGAGATTTTTAATATTTATAAGGGTCCTATGCCAGTTTTTATATTTTCTCGTGGGAGGCCATTTGATACCGTCGAATATTTCATAACCGAAAGAAATATTATTCGAGTTCCTTTTAAGTTTAAGAACCCCGAGCTGTCTCAACATTTTATTAATTTCGAAGAAATACTCACCCCAACTACTGCCGTTATTTTCAACCACTCTTGCCTGTGGTTTCAATATTTCTTCTTTCAACTTATTTATTTTATCCTTCTCTTCCCTATCTATATTGTCGCTGTCATCTATTTGGTCTTTAACTTCCATATAATAGTTTAAAAGGGCATTATGGAATTTTCTCTGTCTTTTTGCAGAATTTGGTCGGTTCCTCAGTTCGATGAGTTTTTGCTGCGCCTCTTCTTTCTTTTCAAGTATTTTCTTCTTGATTAGACGCGGTTCTGGCAAAGCCTCTCCTTCGAAATCCTCGTAGGGATTATACTTCTTATATGCCATGAGAATTCAACCTCCTTACATTGGAAGTACTCCACTCTGGGCTATCAATACACCGGCCATCAAACCAGCAACACCTATCGCTATCAATTTAGTAGTGTCGGTTTCGTTACTCCCTTCCTGTGCTGCCTTTTCACCCGCCATGTATGCAGTTTCAACTAAATTCTGTATTTTCCGCGGGATTTCCTTCGTCTCGTCTATATTTACGAAAAATGAATCCTTGATTTCTTTCTTGGAAGGTTTCCATTCGGGCCTCCGTGAAAATAGCCGCTTCATTTTACTCGTTAGGTACATAATAAATCACCATATCTCGTCAGATCTTTTTTTCGGGAAAACCTGCTTTCCCGTGCCTTGGGCTTTGGACATTATCTTTTTTAATCTCTCTCCGAACTGGCTCTTTTCTTCCCCGAGACTCTGCTTCTGGAAGAGATTCTCGTGGCGGTATGTATGCTGCGAATTTAATTCCAATACCGTAAAGCCGTTCTTGGCCTTCGAAGAGAATGATATAAAGAATAATTTTCTCAGTAAAAATCTTTCAAAGTCTTTTATGTTCAGTTCTTCATCCTGGACGTCGGGATGCAGACATTTCTTAACGCTTTCCATCACGAAATCGGTATGCAATAATACACCGTGGACACGCCTCAAAGCATATAACTCACTTTCATCAAGATATGCAGTCGGTATAAAAGATTTCAATTCCGGGAATTTTTTAGGGTCCTGGTCGGTCGTATTAAGTAAAACCTTTTCAAACAATTCTAGGGAATCTTCGGACGGCTCGGCGTAATACTGTTCCATACCACTCATTCCCATCCCTTGCTGTCCGTCCATCCTATACGAACCTCCACGTAGCTCCTATCAATATCAGAATCATACCTATCAATATATTCAAGAAAGCGAACCAGTTTTCGAAATCGTCACGTCCATTGAAGATATTAGTTCTTTCTATTGTTTTATTTTCAACCCTCAATATATCATTTGTAGTTTTAGTTTCATTGTAAACCGTTACCTCGCTACCATTTTGAATATTTATTCCTGTGTCGTAAACTATTCCTCCCATTAGTAAAAACATAGCTCCCGCCGGTATAAAGAGATATAAAGAAGTCTTTGTATTTCCGAGCGCTCCGCCTATAATAAGAACAGATGCGATGGCGAGCAGAAGCCAAAAAGCGGGAAAATACATAATATATACATAATAGTTAAACTAATATTTAAAAGTTAGCCAAAATATGGAAAAAATTTCCAAAAATAACTATATTTCAAAATAAAAGAAAGAAAAAGTTACGGGGCTTTCGCCCCACGAATTATTCTTACCTAACGATTGATATGGCAGCTACGAATAGACCAAGACCCAAAGCTAGAGGCACGTAGCCTAGGATGGTTTCGGTCATTCCATAGTTGGTCAGGTTAACTGTGGCTAAAACGTCTGTTATAACTGGAATTGAAACTGCTCCAATTACAATCACTGCAACTAGGATACCAATTCCTGTCTGAACAAGACTTTGACCTTTGTTTCCCATCATCATTATACACCTCCTTTTATACCTTTCAAGGGAGAAAGAACTTTCAAAATATATAAAGACTTGTTAAAGGGGTTTTAACTGGTTAAAGGGCCTTTAACGAATGTTTATATGTCAGGGGCAATTATTATATAGTGATAACTATGGCAAATAGAAGCTTAGTTCAGGACGCGATTGGTGTAATGATTGCGATGGTAGTTATCGCCGCCGTTGCCATTCCCGTGGCAACAGATGCTTTAGTAACGGATGTAAATACAGTTACAAACGAAACTTTCAATGCGACAAGTGATCCCTATACTTATACGGTAAGTGCTGCTTCAAATAATGATTTTGACGAAATAGACGAGGGAAGTTTGACCTGTTATAGCGATGCAGGTTCAACAGTGTTGGCAGATTCAGCTTGCAATATAACAGATTCCGAGGCAGGAACAATTAAGTTATCTACAACAGTTGATGCAGGAGACGAAGCAGTTGATTACGACTGGCAGCCAACGGGCTACATAGAGAGCGCACTCACACGAACGGTAGTTGACTACATACCAGTAGGATTAGGTCTGGCGGTATTCATCGCAGCGATAAGCCTCGTCGCCATGTAAAGGTGTTTTAATTGGCATTAGGAAAGGTAGGATCAGCCCTATCCAAATTTTCACGGGTATCGAGGGCATCCCTTAGAAAAGCGGCTAGAGCTCGGGATAGGATGGAAAGAGAGTTCGACCGGGTATTTGGCAAGGATGCTCTGAGAGGTTCGCCCGTGAGCACAGATAGGGTCCGAAAGAGAGTTGGAAACTTCAATGGTTCTTCTAAAAGTGACTATTTCAATGACTTGAGTGGGGATAAAATTAACATATGGAATTCAAAGAAGAACCAGGTGAAGGAAAAGAAATTCTTTTAACGAGGAGGTAAAAAATGGCATGTAGTTACGGTTTGCCCAATCTTTTGAGTAAGAAGCAGAAGGAGAAATTAAAGAAGGATTTCGACCTGGGCAGATACACCAAGAAAAAGAAAAGAGAATATTATTGAGGTTTTAAATTATGGCACGTGATCCAAGACCAACATTGGGAGAAATAAAAAGAAAAGAAGAGCTTGGTATGGAAGAAGAAGCTGAAAAACTGAGGGAAGAGGCCCGGACCAAGTTCGAAGATAGAGATACATCTAGGGAAAAAAAACCAAGCATGGAACAATTCAAGAAAACGTACAAACGTGCTGGTTTTTCCGAAGCAGAAGCCGAACTGCTTGCGAGAGAAAGTCAAAAGAGACAGCAGACTCTTTCTAAACAGGCGGCAAGGGAATATTTACAATCAGAGAGAGTACAGGCCGGAGAAACATTTGTAGAGAAGGCAACAGGAAAAGAACAAAAAATCGGAAGAGAAGGGTTAACGGAACAGTTAACACAGGCGGAGAGGGCAAAAATTGAAAAGATGCCGAAAGATATTCAGGGAGTTATAGTTGCCGAGCAGGGATTACCACCGGGAGCCGTTGGAAGGCAGTTGGGAGAAACTATAGAGAGTGCGGCAGAAAGACAGCAGGAATTTAAAGAGCAAAAACAGCAGAGAGTGACCCAGATAGAGGAACAGATAGAAAGAGCCGAAGCCGCGGAGGCTGGAACTTTTTTTGAGATACCTGGGAAAGCGATAGTTACAAAAGAGGAATTATTGGAAAGGTTGAGGAGCCAAAAACAAGAAGTAAGAGAGAAAGAACCCGAGCCCGTAATAACTATATTGGAAAGGGAACCCGGAGCAGTTGATATTGGTGAGAGCAGGGTGAGTT
Organism: Candidatus Aenigmatarchaeota archaeon; assembly: GCA_042215785.1. Classification (GTDB taxonomy): domain Archaea; phylum Aenigmatarchaeota; class Aenigmatarchaeia; order PWEA01; family JBDGUQ01; genus JBDGUQ01. The sequence continues at coordinate 5,102 of JBDGUQ010000032.1, read as the reverse complement.
ATCCTGAAAAATCACTGAAGGAATTAAGAGAAGTGAGTGCCGAGCAGAGGTTGGAACAGATGTCGCCTTTGGAAAGGTTGTCAACCGAAGTCCCCATAGCTTTAACCTCTCCTTCAGGTATAGAATACTTTACGAGTTATATAGGCCAGAGATTTGGTGGAAAAACACCGAAAGAAGTGGTTGCAAGCGAGATGGTCGAGAGGAGACAGAGGGGACTTGCGAGTGGTGTTTTCGGCGGCGTAACAGGTTCACCAGCCGGTGTAGCAGGTTCTACTTTACTTGGAGGAATAGCTTTAACAGAGGCAAGTGCAGCTTTGAGTACGGCCGGAACAGCAGCCACGGGCAACGTTGCGACGGGCACGGCCAGATTATTAGGCAAAGGATTGCAGGTAAGCGGCAAGATATTACCTTCGATAGCTGCTGGTACAACAACGGCAGAAACATTGGAAAAACTTGGTTTTAGACCGGGGAAAGGCAAGGTTGCCGAGGCCAAACCCACGGAAGCATTGGTACCACCGACGAGATTGGGTCTGGCGGCAGTAGGATACTACACTGGGTCAAAGGTTGCACAGAAACCAATAGCGCAGAGAAGGTTAGGTAAAAGACTGGCCGAAAGATATAATATTAAAGTTCAGAAAGGAAGATCATATTTCAAACAGACGGGAAAATTTTTACCGAAGAAAGGTAAAAGTGGTATTGTAAAGATACAGAGAGAATTTGCTCTACCGAAAGAAGTCGGTAAAGGAATTTCTACCGAAGAAAGAATATCAATAGCTAATGTATGGGAACAGATGAAAATGAGTAAGTCACAGAGAGCTTTACAGGCAGTAAAAAGATTGGGGGCATCAACCAAGGGTACGGCGCAATTAAGAAAGCCACAGGTGCAAACTAAAATACCATTTTCAGTAGGTAGATTAACACCACAGACCCAATTTGGTTTTATACTTCCTATGACAGGTGTTGAAAAACAAAGAAAAATTTTCAAGCGAAGTATTGAAGAACAAAACCAATTACCCTCACAGGAATTACAATTTAGACAGATATCACAAACCAGGGCGAAAGAAGAAGTAAAAGGAAAAACTATACCCGAAGAAAGAACTTTACCGAAGCCAAGAACAGACGTAGCCCCGAGATCCATTGTTACCCTAAAACCAATTTCAATTCCCCGACCAAGAAGAAAAGTAAGAACGAGAAAGATACCAAGAGAAAAACCAAAACCAATACCCCGTCAGATTACAAGAAGATTTCAGAGGCAGAGGCCAAAACCGGGTGCATTTGTTTCACCAACTCCACCTTTACCCGTGGGGAAAACTACCAAAAATAGACGGGTAGATGTTGAATTACCCGAACCAATGGAAAGAAAGAAAAAAGAGCCCCTCGCAGACTGGATAGGAGCGACAAAAGTGGAGTTTTTCAAAAGGAAAGCCGAAACACCGAAAGGAGTTAAGAAAAAACCTGTAACGGGTGTATTGAAACCCGTGGCGGAGAGAAAAGGTTTATTAAAAAATGTTGGAGGAATAGATATATTATGAAAGGAGGAATAGATCCAACTGCCCTCGCAGGAATGTTTATAACGCTACTGATGTTTTGGGCCATAAGCGGTCCACTGATAACGGTGGTAAATGGGATTGCGAACACCTTTGGAGGAGTCACTGCAGATATTATAACTTACCTCCCATTTATGATAGTACTTGCCATACTGGCAACGTTCTGGAGTTACCAGAAGGTAGAGTGATAGCATGAGCAAGGGGCAGTTCACCATACCGAACATCCTAGGAATACTTGTAATAGTCGTTGCGATGTTTGCGATGCGTGGAGCCATATTTGACGCCTTAACCTCCGCTTTCAACAGCTCCGACAAGGTGTTGAACCAGATACCCTTCGCAGTATTTCCCGTATTCTTCGTCGTGGTATTGATAATGCTAGTATTTTACGAGGAGGAACCGGTAAGATGAAAATATGTAAAAAAGCTAAAAGAAAACAGAATATGACGGTCGGCCAGATTGAAAGATGGACGAATACTCAAGCTTATAGAGACTATAGGAAATACAGGGATGGGCAGAAATATCAGGGTTATACCCGGAATGTAGTTGAAAGGGCTAAAAGTGTTGCACGTGGTACCGCAACAAAATCACAATGTGAAAAGGTATATAGCTATCTCTCTCGGGCCAAAAGAATAAATTCAGGCAAACGTAAATTTGGTAAAGGTAGGAGAAAGGTATCGGCCAACACCGCTGCATTGAGAAACTGGGGGTATGATCCAACGTGAAACATAAAATAATATTAACATTCCTAGCATCTCTACTATTCTTCGGTATATTCTCTGCTAGCGGGATGGCGTGGTTGAACTCATCGTGGAATTATCAAAGACAATTGAACAGAACTAACGATAATTCTTACAATTTTCAATATACAGGACATAATTTCACGATTGATACAGCTACGTTAATTTCTAATGGTAAAATGCAAAGCGACTGTGATGATATAAGGATTGTATATGGTGATTCTATTACTGATTACGATGTTGAAAACTGTAATTCTGCAAACACATGGATAGTGTTTAGGGCAAATACATCTGCTTCTTCAACGCAGACAAACTCGTATATATATTACGGTAATCCGAGTGCTACTAATGCAGAAAATGAAGATTGGTATATTCATACTGATGCTACTGATGGTTCTTACACAAGCGATTGGACAAATAGAGATACTACTGGAACATATAATAGCGGAGAAGATGGTACATCCACTAATGGGTATAATTATTCAGATATGTTCTGGATGCATCATGAAGGTTCAACAGCAAATGGTAATGATAGAAGCACAAGAGATGATGCAATTCTAGACCTTTCTTCAATCCAATCGAATGTATTTAGTTTTAGAGGAAGATGGGATACTGAAAGGGATGATTATGGTATTGGTTGTGATATAAACCCGGCTGCTATATATATAACAAGTTCTACAGCTGAGGGTGAATCAGAGTGGGATGATGGAAATGTATGGGAAATAAGTAGCACAGACTGGAACTCGCCATCTATACACGATGAGACTAGTTTCAATCTAAGAAAATATAATAGCACGGCGGTTGTAGTTAATTCAACATCACAGGTGTTTCATGGATGTGAACCAAGTTCACAATCTTATATAAATAGATTAATAAATCCTGGGAGTCCACAATATTTGATTATTGGTTCTAAAATGTATGATGCCGGTGGAACTTGTTATCAAGAAACAGGTATCGGGTCTATTTTAGAAGTACCAGCATTAAATGGACCTGTCGTTTCAGTCGGCTCGGAGCAGACGCAAAATTCCGCACCTTCCATATCAATAAATAACCCCGACAACACTACATATTTTGATTATGATATACCCGTGGATGTGAATACCTCTGATCCCGATGGAGATGCCTATTCATGCAATATCTCAGATGATGGAACTGTTATAGCTACGACTGATGAAACATCCGAAACCTACAGCACAACATTAACAAAAAGTGATGGAAACCACCAGCTTTCGGTCAGCTGTGAGGACAACAACACCGCAACGAGTTCCGATAGTGTGAGCTATACGGTAGATACGACAGCACCCAGTATAACCATTGAAAAACCAACGGAGTCGTACGAAAGAACTGAAGTACCAGTAAATTATACTACAAACGACGCAACTTCTTCGGTAGATAAATGTTGGTATTCCATAGACAGTGGGGCAAATAATACAATTGCCGGGTGTTCGAACACCTCTGTTTCCACTGGAACTGTAGGCGAACATAATTTAACCCTGTATGCAAACGATACGGTCGGAAATGTTGAAAGTGAGACGAACACATTTGACACCTACCACGAGAACGAAATACGGGTGGAGGATTCGGCAACAAGCAGTTCTATTGATTCGTTTGAGGTCATCTTTGACAACGGCACCGATACCTTCGGAGGCAGCATGGATACCGGTAAATTTCTTTTCAACACCAGCGAGGTACCCTACGGTTCGACGAATGTAACGCTGCGCTCTTCCGGCTACAACACGGAAGAATTTTCCCTAGGAACCGTTAACGATAGTTTCGATCTGAATACCACTTACCAGCTTGAAACTGCGGAGATAAGTATAAGCGTGAAGGACGAGGAAACGGAGAATAATATAGATTACAATATGACGGTGAGTAACGGAACAGAAGAAATGGATTTTTTGAATGAAAACAAAACAATAATTAATTCCGGTTGGAATTGTGACGGGAGTGAAAGTTGGGCAAAAGTTTATACATTCAATTATGGGTTAGCAGGTGTTTTCGCCGATGAAATAACATATTCAGTGGACACAGTAAATGATGAAGGTGATGTCAGGATAAGTGTCTTTTATGGAGATGGTACAAATCAAACAGATTTTTGTCAAAAAACAGTAAATACGGGAGAAAGTTTTAGTAAGACGTGTAATTTAAATTCTGATATACCCGTCGAATATGTAGAATTTTGGATAAAGGATGGTGGTACATACGCAGATGTATTTGGACTTGCAGTCAATTCAATTACCTTGACGAATAACAAAGATACTGATGTAACCACGTCTTACAATTCATGGAAAAATGTGAGCCTACCGACGGGTGACCTGACCTTCAGCTTCGAGAGCAAGGACTATAAACCAAGGATGTACTATTCAACTTTTGAAGGATTCAACACACTGAATCTACAGACGTATCTATTGAAAGATACAGATGCCATCACACAAACTATAGTGGTGGTGAACGAGCAGGGCGAAGGTGTTAAAAATGCGCAGATAACCATACAGAAGAAATACGACGGGGTTTGGAAAACTGTCTCGCAGAAACTGTCCACGGGCAGCGGTACCAATTTCTTCCTGAACAGCGAAACGCAGTACAAATTGATAGTTTCAAAGACGGGTTACGTTCAGGCGGAAGATACATTCTACCCACAGAGTTTCCAGGATATAACCGTGCAATTGGGCCAACCATCGGAATTCAACTTCGAAACCATAATGGACAGGATAAGTCAAAGGTTGGAACCGGAAGGGAATACGCTACCGGCGAGTAAAGTTTATCTCAACTATTCAGTTTACGACAGCGAGAACTCCCTTGAGGAAGTGGGTTTGAA
>JBDGUQ010000009.1:9395-10556 GCA_042215785.1 Candidatus Aenigmatarchaeota archaeon | reverse complement strand
TGAGAGTTCATAGAAAGGTCAATCATCCGGATGAATTTAAAAAGAATCCCGATCCTTACAGCAAAGAATGAATTATTTCATTTAGATATCCCTTCAAATGAAGGTTTAATAATATTAAAATATTCTTTTTACTTATGGAACAATTAATATCAAAATTGAGAAAATGGAAGAGTGGTGGAAAATCTAATCCACATATAGCACAGGTACATTTAACTAATAAATGTAATTTAGATTGTGATTTCTGTCCTACAGTCACCGAAAAGAGAAAGGGGAACATAAACTTTGAAAATGAATTATCAAAAGAACGGTGGAAGGAAATAATTAAAGAGGGTGCTGAGATGGGCATTCAAGAGTGGCATATCTGTGGTGGCGGAGAACCATTCTTCGATAAGAAACTGGCACTAAACCTGATGAAATTAATAAAAAAAAGTGGTACAAGAGGTGAAGTAATAACAAATGGGACTCTTTTAGATAGAGAGACTTCAAAAGAACTTGTTGGAATGGGTTGGGATCTTGTTACCTTTTCTATAGATGGACCCTCGGAAAAGGTAAATGATCATATCAGAAGTGAAGGGAGTTTTAGAAAGGCTGTGAAAAATGCAAAAATACTTTCGAGTATGAAAAGGGACAGAAACCCTTTACTAAGAATACATACAGTAATATGTAACAAAAACTACGACAAGATGGGTGAAATGATTGAACTAACAAAGGAATTAGGTTTTGATGAAATAAGATTCAACTCCCTCAACATATGGTCGGAAGAAGGAGAAAAATTAAAATTAGATAAAGATAAGATAGCGAGGACAAAAAACAAGTTGGAAGAAGCAAAGGAAAATGCAAATAAATTAAATGTGAATACTAACATCGAAGAATTCATTGAACATAACCTTCTACAAAATGCAAATGAAATTGATGAAGCAATGAAAGAGGAAATCCAAGGAAAGGGCTTCTCGAACCTTCCATGTTACTACCCCTGGTATAATATATCCATATTTTCAGATGGTAGAATAGCGCCATGTTTCCTATTCCACGAAAGTGATTCTGTAAAGAATAAATCATTAAAAGAAGTATGGTATGGGGACTTTTTTGAAAAAATAAGAAAAAGATTTCTAAACAACGATCTAAAGTCAGTTTGTAAAAATTGTAATGCTTGGAATGTTG
>JBDGUQ010000009.1:3733-9385 GCA_042215785.1 Candidatus Aenigmatarchaeota archaeon | reverse complement strand
AGAATTAGTTGATTGAATATGGTTGAGAAAATAGAACAATACAAAACAAAATTAGAAAGACTGAGAAAATGGAAGGAAGGAAAACCACAGGGCCCAATATCAATACATCTAGACATGACAAACCGCTGTAACCTAAAGTGTAAATTCTGTTGGCAGAGAAGTCATGAAAGAAAGGGTTGGATAAACTATGAAAATGAACTATCTGAAGAAAAACTTTTGGATCTTGTAGATGAAGCTAAAGAACTAGGTGTGAAACACTGGCTTCTGTCGGGAGGTGGAGAACCCCTTCTAAGGACTGAAACTGCAATAAAGGTGATGGAAAAAATAAAAAAATTGGGCATGCATGGAGATATAATAACCAATGGAACAATTCCAGATAGGGGAGATTTGAAGAGATTGGTATTATGCGGCTGGGACAGAATAAGATTTTCTATAAACAGTTACAAGGCGACTAGACATGATTTTCTCGTGGGTAAGGATAGGGCATTCGAAAAGGCTGTTAAAAATATAATACATTTGAATAGGCTCAAGAAAAAATACAATAAGAATAAACCGGAAATTGGATTTAACACCGTCATCAATTCTGAAAATTGGAATGAACTACATGAAATTATGAGACTCCTATCGGAATTAAATGGGAATTTAATGAATGTCCAAACAATAATTTTATATTCAGAAGAAGAGGAAAAATGGACTTTAACAAAGAAACAAAAAAAAATGCTTCCCAAATATGTTAAAAGGGCAAATAAAATTGCAATAAAAAACGATATAGATACAAACGTGGACCAGTATTTGGATCGGAATCTAGTTGATAAATCCAATGAAATGGACAGGATGGATGAGGTTATAGAAAGGGAAAGAAAAAAAATATCAGGGTCCAATGATTTTTCAACTGCGTACTGTTATGAACCATGGTATCTTATGACGATAAGAGCAGATGGCACTGTTGGTTCTTGTAGACTATTTGGAGATGATGGAGTTGATATTCATAACAAATCTTTAGAAGAAGTATGGTTCGGTGATTATTTCAAAGGGAATAGGGAAAAATTAAAGAGGGGTGAACCACTTGATTTTTGTTCTAAATGTGGTTCCAATGAGTTTTTAGAAAATAAAGGAATTAGGGAAAAAATATAGAAAACAAATACCTAGGATATCTGAGATCGAAGTGAAAATATGATCAATAAAAAGATAATTGATAATTTAAAAAAATGGGAAAGAGGTAAAACTGGGCCATTCCGAATACAATTAAATCCAACCAACCGATGTAATCTAGAATGTAGGTTTTGCTGGCAGAGGACTGAAGAAAAAATAGATTACACAGAGGTCAGTGACCAAAGATATCTGGATCTTATAGAAGAAGCTGGGGCATTAAACGTCAGAGAGATAGAGATAACGGGTGGTGGGGAACCTCTAATGAGAAAGGATTTGGTATTCAAACTTATGGAAAAAATAAAAGATAATGGAATGAAAGGAAAGCTCATAACCAATGGGACGAACTTAAAAGAGAGTGATTTAAGAAAGATAATAAAATTTGGCTGGGATGAAATAGTTTTCAGTGTAGACGGAACGGGACCAACACACGAATATTTGAGACGATGTAAAGGTTGTTTTAAAGATACATTATCTTCTATGAAAAAATTGAATAAATTAAAAAATAAATTACCCGAAGTTACGATGCATATGGTATTGTGCAACCAAAATTACGAAGAAATAGCTGACTCTGTCAAAATTGCAAATGACGTGGGATGTGAAAACTTCTTTATAGAACCGGTAGTAACCCTGGCCTTTGACACTGATTTGGGGAAAAACCTTAAAATGGATAAAGAGGAAATTAAAGATTCTTTAGGAAATATAAAAAAGGCGAAAAATCTAGCAGAGAAATTGGATATTAACCACAACTTTGATTCCTTACATGAAGAACTAATAGTTAAAACCAATAAAATGGATAAAGTTATAGAAAAGGATTCTAAAAATCATTCGGAAAGCAAAGAATCTGGACTAGCAGGTGCAGCTTGTTATGAACCATGGTATAGTATGATAGTAAGACCTGAGGGATATGTGGGACCATGCTGCATGTTTGACAACGAAGGACCAAATATAAAAAATAAATCATTGGAAGGAGTTTGGTTCGGTGACTATTTTGAAAGAATCAGACAAAATATGCTGGAAAATAAATTATTATCCTTTTGTTCCAAATGTAATCCAAGCCAAGTCCATAACAATAGAGAAATAAGAAAGAAGTTAAATGGGTGATTGATTGGAAACTGAATTAGATAGACTAAAAAGGTGGAAGAAAAAAGGGAGGGCAAGGCCGTTTATAATGGACATAAATCCGACTGACCGATGCAATTTAAATTGCAAAAGCTGCTGGCAAAGAAATCCTAAATTCCGGAATCTAGATTCCAGCTATGAACTTTCGGATAAAAAATTAGTAGAAATAGTGAAGGAAGGTATTGATTTGGGAGTTGAAAAGTTCGAGATAACAGGTGGTGGGGAACCTCTAATGAGAAAAGATTTAGTATTCAAACTTATGGAAAAAATAAAAGATAATGGAATGAAAGGAAACCTGACCACAAACGGGACATTATTCAGTAAAAAGGATTTGAAATATATTGAAAATATTGGATGGGATTCATTAACTTTTTCTGTGGACGGTCCAAATGAAAAAATCAACGACTATTTGAGGGGGAAGGGATCCTTCTCTGAGATAAAGAAATCCCTGAACTTTTTGAAGAAAAACAAAGGTGAAGAGCCAAGGTTGAAATTCAATACTGTGATATCGAACAAGAATTACAATAAATTAGAGGAAATGATACAACTAGCCAAGAAGTTCAATGTTGAAATAGTAAGTTTTGAAACTCTAACAGTGCACTCCAAACTGGGGGAAGGTCTAAAGCTTGACGAAAAACAAAAAAAATACGTCCAGGATAAAATACCGGAAATACTGGAAAAGGCCGGAGATCTGGGCATAGAAACAAATATAAACTCATTTAGGAGCGAATACTTCGAAAAATCCAACAGAATGGATGAGAATATGCAAGCCGGAGATGGTTTTTCCTCTATACCATGTTATGAACCGTGGTATCACATTGTCATAAAGGTTGATGGTTCTGTACAGCCATGTTGCCTCTACGACTCAGATAAAGAAAACGTAAAGAAGAAGAGTTTAGAAGAAATATGGTTCGGTGACTTCTTCTCCAAAATAAGAGAGAATATGAAGAAGGGTAAGTTTTCTGAATATTGCAAAATATGCAACGCTTCACAGGTTATTGCAAACGAAGAAATCAGAAGGGAGTTGTGAATAGATGAATGAAGAAATCGAAAGGTTAAGGAAATGGGCAGACGGAAACCCGCAACCACCTGTGGGTATAGAACTGGCTCCAACCTTGAGATGCAATTTAAATTGTAAATTCTGCTGGCGAAGGAAGGATGATTTCAAAAAAACTGACGAAGAGTTGAGAAAAAACGAAATGAGCTTAGGAAAATACAAAAAAATAATAAGGGAAGCGAGGGATATGGATGTCAAAGAAGTCAGGATTATCGGCGGTGGTGAACCCCTTTTCAGACAGGATACTATCGATATCATGAAGAAAATAAAGGAAGAAGGGTTGTACGGATACATATGCACAAATGGATCCTTGTTTACAAATGAAGAAATAGAAATCCTGAAAAGTATCGGATGGGACCACGTTAAGTTCAGTCTCCATGGTTTGAAGAAAACACATAACGATTTAGTCGAAAGAGAAGTTTTTGATAAGGTCATAGAAAACTTGCAAAGATTTTCGAATTCCGATGTAAAGGTGGAAGTTGGTATGGTGGTGGTGAACAAAAATTATGACGAAATCGGAGAAATGCTAAAACTTGTGGAAGATATGAACGTTGATTTCTTCTTTCTGGAACCAATAACGGTTTATTCGAAAATAGGTGAAAACCTCACACTCGCAGAAAACGAAGAAAAAAAATTAAGGAATATGATTAGAAAGGTAAAAAATACTACAGAGAAATGGGGAATAGTAAATAATTTCGAAGAATTTATCAGGAATAACTTAGTAAACAAAACGAGCAAGATGAAGGAATTCATACTCTCAAAAATCGACAAGGAAAGTGAATCCTTTGCACAACTTCCTTGTTACGAACCATTTCTTAGGATGGGAATCAGAGTGGATGGCAGGGTGGCACCGTGTGGTTTTTATGACCAGGAGAGGGGAGATTCTGTAAAAAATAAGTCTTTGGAAGAAGTTTGGTATGGAAATTACTTCGAAGAAAGGAGAAAAGAACAGATAAATAAAAAACTTCCGGACTATTGTTCAAAATGTTGTACAACACTCGTAAACAAACAAATGTGTATCAGAGAAAAATTAGGTGAAGTGATTTGAAAATATGTATTATTTCCAGAGAGGATATAGATATTTTTTCACCAAAAGAAGGAGCATCAGTTAAAATATATTACACAATGAAGGAGTTGAGTAATCTCGGAAATGAGGTTTTTTTTGTAAGTGGTAATAACAATAATTATTACAGGATGAAGGGCGGAGAAAAGGAGGTAATAGAATATCCAAAATTTCTTCAAAAAATATTCAACAAAAGGGAATCTTCCAAAGAACTCATGTTTAAATTGGGCATACCGATGAATTTCGTGAATCTATATCATCCATGTGTAAATTTTAATATGTGGTTGCGGACTCTATACGTCACCCTCAGGGAAGAAGTAGACATTCTACAGGCAGAGTTTCCCGCATTCAGTTTTCCCGCTCTATTCACAAAATTTTTCACAGGTACAAAGGTTTCCGTTGTGGAACACAATATAGAATACTTTCAAATACAACAAATATCCAATGATCTTCCTAGGGGAGGGAAGAAAATCATAAGGGCTGTTGAGCAGATAGCCGGGAAGCTTTCGGATTACCTGATAACTGTTTCTGATGAAGATGAGAAAAGACTTGAAAAAATAGGTATAGATACAGATAAAGTCATACCTCATGGGGTCGATATAGACAGATTTCAGGATTCTGATCCAGAAAGAATCAAGGAAAAATATGGAATAAATGAAGATGAAAAAATTTTAATATTCCACGGTGTTTTGAATTATGAGCCAAATGAAGAGGCAACAAAAATAATAGTCGATGATATATTACCAGATCTCAGGAAAACGGATTTAAAATTCAAAATCCTTATAGTTGGAGGTCATCCCCCAAAAATAAATGAAGAGGAAATCATAACAACAGGATTTGTGGATAAATTGGAAGATTATGTAAATGCTGCAGATTTAGCTATAGTACCTTTAAAGTCCGGAGGCGGAACCAGAATGAAAATACTCGAATACTTTGCAAGTAGGATACCTGTCATATCAACCAAAAAAGGCATGGAAGGTTTGGATATCGAGGATGGAAAACACCTGATAATATCGAATATAGAGAACTTTTCCAGTGAAATAAATGAACTAATTCACAATGATGAACTGGAGAAAAAAATTGCCAAAAATGGGTTCGATTTCATAAAAAATTTGGACTGGAAAAATATAGCTCAAAATTATACTAAACTATATGAAGATGGTTAAAATGTCAAAAAATATATTGTTTCTCACACCTTACAATATATTCCCACCTTTCTGGGGAGGAGGAACCAGAACTTATAATCTAGTAAAACACCTAA
>JBDGUQ010000009.1:1487-3723 GCA_042215785.1 Candidatus Aenigmatarchaeota archaeon | reverse complement strand
TATGATACTGCCTTCTTACAAGCAGTTCAAGAGTAGAGAAGGGTCCAGGTACAAATCAAAGTTGAGAAGTATGGGAGCTAATATTGATGTAATTGGACCGCCCACAAGCTGGATACAATACATAAATCCAAATATACTATTAAAATCTCTTGAAAAAATAATAGAAGAAAACATAGATTATATTATCTGTGATTACCCTTGGTCCGGGATTTATACACTGATACTGAACAAGATAACAAAAGTTCCATTTTTTCTCATGGAACATAACGTTGAATACGAAGTAGCAGAACAAACAGAATATGAAAGTCCTGAACTTACCAAAACTTTAGAAAAAAAAGTTTGTAAAAAATCCAAAAGAGTTTTTTGTGTCTCAAAGAGGGATAAGAAAAAAATATCCAAAGAATTCGATATAGAAAAAAATAGAATCAGTGTGATGAAAAATGGATTCAATGCAGACATTTTCAATCCTGAAAACGGAAACGGACACAAAATACGTGATAAGTTAGGAATCGGTGACGAACCTCTAATATTTTTCTGTGGAAAAATGGATTATATTCCAAACAGCGAAGCTGTGGGCTTGATATACCATGAAATAATGCCACGTGTATTGGAAAAGATTCCAGAAGCAAAATTCCTTATAGTGGGGGGTGGTTACGAGTTAGATTACAAGCATGACTCTATGATATTTACTGGAGTAGTTGATAGAATAGTTGATTATTTGAAAGCCTCCGATTTTGTTATAACTCCACTTAGAAGGGGTGGTGGAACAAGAATTAAAGTTCTGGAAGCAATAGCTTGCGGTAAAGATGTAATCTCTACTCCAAAAGGAGTGGAGGGTCTACTAAATAAATACACAGAACCATTCATATCTGTTGAGAATGATTGGAATGACTTCGCTGATAGATTAGTAGACAAAATAAAAAAACGTGAAGATCCTGTTCCCAGGAAAGAATTTTTCGAAAAATATGCATGGAAAAATATTTTCGAAAAAATAGATGATTACATTTAATCTCTCTTTTTTGATTTCAATCTAAAAATATTCTCTTTTCTGGAAGTCAATATCTCCTTTATTACGTACCCCTTCTTGCTTAAAGTAACCCTATAAATACCATCATAACCTTTAAATTGAGAAATGCCGTTTGAATCCGTTGTTACAATACCTTTACTGCTCCATCCGTCAAGCAATCTCTTCAATTCAAAATAAGATTCTTTGGGTGTTCCGTTCTGATAAAGTATACCTGTTTTCAAATCCTTCCAGCCTGAATCTTTTACTTCCAAATAATTAATGCTTCTGATAAAGGGCTTGCTATAAATTAATTTATAATATTTTTTTATCCATTCGGCTTGCACATCCTCATTCCACTTCTCATGCCAGAAGCCTTGTTGACCCCCAACGTAATTTGATGGAGCCTGAAAATACTGAATATGTACGGTTTTGTTTAATTTGGAATACCAATCCAACATCTCCGATATAGAATAAAGATGTCTGGCAGGAATCCAATTTTTCCCTGTTGGACTTACAGATTCACCTTTATAAACGCCCTGCTCTATTAAGTCTGGATACATTTCATGCGCCCCACCAAAATACATAAAATCAAAGCCTATATCAAAATCCAAACTACTAAACCTTTGATAATATTCGTATGGTGAATCCGTATAATTCTCCACATTTATATTGGAACCATCAATATTCCACCCAGTAACAATAGCGGAATCGTTAGTATTTTGATTCACAGTCTCTATGCATTCCTTAGTCGATGCCATGTTAATTGACTTGTTCCTTTCATCTGTCATTTGAAGTGTTTTGTCTGCCCAATAATGCATACCCAACCCGTAGCACTCCCAATAATTTATGTCACCTATGGATTCAAGTTCTCCAATACTCCTCAATACATGTTCTTCAACCTCATCTGGTAGTTGGAAGTCAGAAATATTGGAAAGATACGGGGGTGTGTCCCCAATAAGTCCTGATACACCCTTTGTAAAACCACCCAGTTTATCCAATTTTTCCTTCTTTTTCTCAAAATCCCACTCGTCATCAGCAGGTTCTGTCTCGTGCCAGAAAGAAAAAATCTGCGCTCCATTGAATCCCAATTCCTGTATTTTGGAAGTCAGATTTTTGTTTATATCAGATCCAAACCATCCAAAAGAAAAGTTAGGGGTAACCATCTCATAATCGACAGTAACATTTTCAATAGGATTTCCGTCTTCATCAGTGACCTTAAATTTATATTCA
>JBDGUQ010000009.1:0-1477 GCA_042215785.1 Candidatus Aenigmatarchaeota archaeon | reverse complement strand
GAGAAGTGAATATAAATTTAAGGTCACTTCTCCTTACTTCCCTTATTCTTTGTTCTGCATTCAACAAAGTAAGTTTCTCCAGGCCCCAGAGACTACTATTCAAAGATCTCATATAATCCCCTCTTTCAAAATATCTCTCGGATCTTTCCACGGAATTAACTACTCCACGGGTAAAGAAATCATGCCTGGAATTTTCCAACTCCTTTTCAAGTGTTTCCAACTTTTGGAGGGCCAATTCCTTATTCAATTCTATTATTTCTCCGTCTCGAAAATCGGTGAGATCCAACCTCAATACTGTTTTACCAAAGGAGGGGATCTTCCACAAAAAATTCAAGGTAATATTTTCATTTTTAGGTATATTGGCAGATGGCAATCTGACCTTTTTATTGAGACCTCGATAAAAATCAATTTTACCACGAGCGTGATTCCAATAAGAATCAGTAAAAAATATAACGCCCTGTGTCATGTCTTCGAATTCTTTAGAACTAATATACCCATCCTTATAAGGAACCCTGAAAACAATTTTTTTGAACTCTTGAACTTCTTTACCAACATCTCTAGGTTCCAAACCAAATATGGAAACAAATAAAATAATTGAAAAGAAAACTATTATAAACAATATTTTTTTAGAGCCCATAATTTATCTTTTTTATTCATATTAAAAAATGAGGAAAGAAGCAAATGAAAGAAAATTCTAATTACATATTGAACACATACAAAACCCATAAATTCGATGGAAATAGCTATCTTGTTACAACCGAAAGTGGTTCTTGGTCCTTATTGTCAAAGGATGAATACAATAAGTTTAGACATAAAAATCTGGTCAAAGGTAATGATCTGTATCGTCACCTTTCAAACAAAGGCCTTATTCTCAACAAGAAAAATATCCAAGAAGAGGTTAAAAGATTTGCAACAAGAAATCACTTCCTCTATACAGGTCCGTCATTACATATAATCACTCCTACATTGAGATGTAATCAAAAATGTTTATACTGCCATTCGGAGGTTCCTGGAAACACCAACTCCGAAAAATACGATCTTGAATGGCAAACAGCAAAGAAAATAATAGATTTCTCTATGAAATCGAATTCCAATATTTTGAGATATGAATTCCAGGGTGGAGAACCTTTACTTAACTACAAAACCATCGAAAAGATAATAAATTATGCGAAAGAGTTGGCAGTGAAGAAAAATAAAAAAGTAAAATTCACTCTCGTATCGAATTTAACCACTCTCGACGAAGATATATTGGAAAGTTTAAGTAGAAACAACGTAGAGATATCCACCTCATTGGATGGACCAAAGGAAATACACAATGCAAATAGAAAATATATTGGAGGTAGGGGAACATATGAAGATGTCATAGAAAATATACAATTATTGAAGAACTCCAACGTCAATGTAAACGCATTATGTACAATAACAAGTGATTCATTGGAACAAGGAAAAGAAATAGTCGACCAATACATGAATCTAG
>JBDGUQ010000001.1:0-10675 GCA_042215785.1 Candidatus Aenigmatarchaeota archaeon | reverse complement strand
TGAATTCATCTCTATTAGCTGCGTTATGTCGCCCTGCATTATTATATTGTGCCCATCGGGCTGTATCCTGGCATCTGATAAAATATTTGTTATCCTCTTCCTTGTCGCTGTTTTGCCGTTTAATTTGTATATACTGTTTCCACTTTTGTTTATCTTCCGCGTTATTTTGATATCATCCTTGTCATCATCTATATTTATCTCTCCAGAAGAATTATCGATTATTAGGGTGACTTCTGCCTGGTTTACATCTTTTTTAGTTCCGTTGTAAATCAGGTCCTCTAATTTTCCAGCTCTTATTGATTTAGTAGAAAGCGTTCCCAAAGCGAAAGTTATTGCGTCTACAATGTTGCTCTTTCCGGAACCATTTGGACCACATATAGCATTGAATCCTGATGGTAGAGGTACCTCTGTTTTGGATGCAAAGCTCTTGAAGCCTCTTATTTCGAGTTTTTTTAGCTTTACCATTTTATCACCATTTTCCAACTATATGAAATTATATAAATTCTGTATGCTTAAAAAAATCGACCAAAAATTAATTGGATTAACTCACTTAAAAGAGAAACAAAAAGTTTATAAATATTACTCGTCGAACTAAAATCAGGATTAATATGATTCAAGAAGAAGAATTTGAGATAGATGAAAATCATTTCAGGTGTACAGTATGTGGTGAGCTCATAGAGTTCGATGCGGATGAAATGGAAGGTGAGGTGCCTGATTTAGAAGAGATAGAAGAAATGAGCGACATGGACTCCAGTTTGGAGATGGGAGGTCAGGTTGAACCTGAGTTCGAAAGAGATATCACCTGTGAGTGCGGAGCAAAGTATACTATTAGGAAGTCACCAGGTGTTAGTGGATTCATAGTAGTTCAGCATACCGGAACCGAGACTGAATTAGCGGAAAACATGCAGAATGAGTTCGAAACTTGATCATGTATTCTACGTTCTACCGTAGATTACGGTTTCTTTTTCAATTTTTAACATAACTAGAAATAGGTTTATTTCAAAATTCCCCATCCTATAAGTCTCCACCTGCCCTTTATTCTCCTGGAAATAGCTATTCTATCACCTTTATCGGCACAGATGGGAAGTTTCAATTTGACTTCTATTTCTTGCTGTCCATCGTTGGGTCTTGCTGAAGTTACAGCTCCGGCAGTTTTCGTTGTCCCTATTGTCATCATCAAAGGTTCGCCTGTTTTTATTTTATCGACTTCTTTCTTGTTCTCCTTTACACCTACCATATATTCAAGTAGGTGGACATCGAGTGTTATTTCCTCCGCTAATTCGGGCAATTTTTCCGGTAGTCCTATTATCGATCCACTCAAAGAATCACTTTTTGTGAGGAATGGATCCAATTCGGTCCTCACAGCTAATAGACCACCAGCGCCTGCTTCATTTAGGTCTTTGTTAACTTTTTGTAAACCTGTTATTTTGGTTTTTATTGGTTCATAATTTTCGTCAGTCTTTCGACCCGGTTTAATAACTATTTCATCACCCACTTTTAATGTGCCTTCTAGCAGTGACCCTCCTATAACACCACCCTTTAATTTATCTATAGGTGTTCCGGGTCTATTTACATCGAAACTTCTTGCCGCCAGCATCTTTGGGTCTGTTTCCCTGTCTCTTTCGGGTGTGGGTATATTTTCTTCTATGGCTTCGATTAATGCATCTATATTAACCCTCTGTGATGCTGAAATTGGTATTATTGGTGCATCTTCTGCACATGTTCCCTTTACAAATTCATTTATCTGTTTGTAATTTTCTTCTGCCTCTTCCTGGGAAACTTTATCTATTTTGTTCTGGACTATTACTATGTTTTCAATACCAACTATATCCAGAGCTTTTAGATGTTCTTCTGTCTGTGGTTGGGGACATTCTTCATCTGCTGCAATTATTATCAATGCACCATCCATTATAGATGTTGCAGAAAGTACTGTTGCCATTAATGTTTTGTGGCCCGGCGCATCGACGAGTGATACGGTTCTTATAGGTTCTGTATCACCGAAACAAACCGGACATTTTTTTGTAGTTCCGTAGCATTTTGGTTCTTCACATTTTTCACATTTATAGAAGGTAGCATCTGCATAACCTAGCCTTATTGTTATTCCTCTTTTCATCTCCTCACTGTGGGTATCCGGCCACTTACCGGTTAAACTTTGAGTTAATGTGGATTTACCGTGGTCTACATGGCCCACAAGACCTATATTTACTTCTGGGATAAGTTTCGGATTTATTTTATTTTTTGATTTTTTGTCTGCGAAGGTAACCACCTTTATCTTTTAATCTTCTTGTTCTTCTTTTTCTTCATCGGCTTCCGGATCTTCCTTTTCTTCCTTAGAATCCCCTTCCTTCTTGGAGTTTTCTTCTTCATTTTCCTTTTCTTCGGCGGTTTCTTCCTCTTCGGAGGATTCTTCTACTTCAAGACCTAGGGCTTTTGGAATTTCTTCTACTTTATCTTCTCTTTCGACTACTTTTGTATTTACCTGGACGATTTCTTCGGATACAGTATTTCCACGGACACTCTTTCTCCTACGTATTCCTTTCTCCTTCGGCTTGTAACCTGGACCCCGAGAAAGTAGAACTTTCTTCCTTCCGGTTCCTGGTAAATCCCTTCTCATGGGAAAACCATCTTCATCACTCCCACCTGTTATTTGTAATGTGTATCCGTCAAGTCCGAGTGGAGAACCATCTATCCTCTCACCCAAAGTCTTGCCTATAAGAGTAGACCATTCCTTTTCTACCTGCCAGGCCTTTCTACTTTTCGGATCAGAAATTGTTATTTTAAATGTCATCAAATCACCTCTCCCAGTTCATTTTCATTACCGGGTTAGTTGTGTTTAATTTCCCTTTTACATTTATAAACGTTTTACATTCCTTTAGTGGATTTATTGATATTACCTAACGCATATTGTTTGCTATTTTCAAGTCCAATATATTTTCTTATGTCTTTCCACCCATCTTCAATATTTTTACTATCAGGAACAAAGATATCTTCTTTATTTGCTTCCTCCTTCACATCGTAATCGGCCGAAGGAGCTATTATCGGTAGACCACCTTCTTCCTTCAGTTTGTATAACACACCGTTAAGTTCGTTTTCAATATATGCTATTTCGTTTGGATTTATTCCCTCTTTCTTCCATAAATCTAAAAAATCGGATTTCCTCTCATCTTTGGGTGTTTGCGGATCGTCTACTTCCCAATCAACACCAATTATTTCCCCATTTTCGTTCGTTTTGAACTTATTGCCTAACACACCTTCTGTAAATTTATCTTTATTCTTGGTTTCTCCCAATTTTTTATTCACAAGATTTTCTATTGCGTGAGTATAAACCATAGTTCTGACATCTTTTCTTGTGGCCTTATCAAAAGTTTCCATGGAACCTTTGTAGAATTCACCACCAGTTTTATTTTTAATCTTGGATGGTACGAATTTCTCATACAGATACCTTGGGAATCCATTCAAATTTTCTTCAAAATTTACAACGTCCCCATTTTCATCTGCGTAATGTATTTTTTCGTATAATTCTTCAAAATTTTCACCTTCAAGTGTGTGAGAAAAAGATTCCAAGAGTTTGTTGTCACATCCGTCTCTCCCCATCTGACATACCATCTTACCCTGTTCCAGAGTAAGGAGCTTTAAAGCTCTTGGATAATTTCCACTGTTCCAATTGTTTTGAAAGGCGATATAACCTAAACCTATTTCCATACGGGAAGGATCTAAGGTTTCATTGTAGTCAGTTCCAAGGATCTTAATATTATATTTATTACTCATAGGTAATCAATATTATTTTTAATTTAAATAACTTTCGGTTAGGACATCTCTTAAATTTTATCTTTAATTTCTTCCAGAAGTTCGATCTCATCTTTTTTAAGGTATTCTTTTAGCCCTTCCAACTTCCTAACCTCTTCCCTGCTCATCGCATTGTAGAATACGTCTCCCTCTTCAATCTGTCTCCCCACTGTTGGTCCGTCAATACTTATCGCTACCTTGTCTCCTTTTTCGGCCATGGAAACATTTTCACCTTCCTTCTGTACCTTTTCCACAGTTCCCACTATCTTACCTTCTTTAACCAGTGTGTATCCAGGTTTTATTACACCTTTCAATATTTCCACACCTATAATAGCCGGTTTCCTACTTCTGAATACGAGTTCGGGTAGAAATTTCAATTTACCTGGGCGCGTGACTTCTTCCATTTTTTCTTTCTTCAATTGTTCTTTCCTTTCCTTCTTCCAGTCCTGGTAATCTTCTATCAATCTGTATATGACTGGATCTTTGAAAACCTTTATGTCCTCTATGAGTTTTTCCACTTCACCTGGAATATCGACATTGAATGCAAATATAACCTTTTCGAAAGGATCCTCAACAGCTTTTTGCTCCATCACATCTCTCTTTGTAACGTCACCTACTTTGGCCTTCCTTATTGGAATTTCATTTTCTTTCAAGACCTTTATCATAGCTTCAAGAGAACCTAATGTATCTGCCTTTATCTCAACACCGCTCCCTTCGCCTTCAAATTCAACTTCCTGCACTTCTTTTTTCAGTTCGCCTTTGAGGTATTCTAAATCTTCTTCATCACTCGTTGTCCTTATGGGAGATCCAGGTATTACATCATCTAAATCCGGAGCTGCAATTTTTATTCCAGAAGCGGCCTGGACTTCGTCCATTCTATTGAATCTTTTCTCCGTTCTTAATTCCGCAAGAGGATTGGGTTTCAATAAACACCTTATTTTGGTGACTTTGGGTTCCTTTCCCCCAATAACAAGGTAATCACCTTTTCTTATCTTTCCATCGTATAAAATTACATCAATTGTAGTTCCCATACCCTTCAATTCATTAACTTCCAGAACACTGCCAAGACCTGTTTCACTCTTTATTTCAATCTCCTCTTGGAGAAACCTTTGTGACAGGCCTACCATGACTGTTAAAAGTTCGCTAATACCTTCACCCGTTACATTTGATACTGGAACTATTCCAATTTCCTTTTTAAATTCTTTAACTTTATCGAATCTATTGCTATTATAATCTCTCTCGCTCAATTCACCCATTATCTCATAGATTTTATTATCCAATTTTTTCTGCACGCTATTTTTCTGTTTCTTATAAGATTCCACGAAACAGGTATTATCATTTTTGATCCATCCATGTATTCTATCGATTTTTGTCGCTGCCACAACAAAGGGAGTTTGGAATTCCTTGAGAAATTTTAAACTTTCCTCTGTTTGATTTTCAAAACCTTCATTAATATCCATAACCAATATAGCCAAATCTGCTATATTTCCACCCCGTTTCCTTAAGGTTGAGAAGGCTTCATGTCCAGGAGTATCAATAAAGAGCAAACCGGGTATTTTTATTTTCTTTTGATCTAAGGATTTTGAACAGATATTTTTTATAGTCTCGGTTGGGATGTATGTTGAGGAAATATTTTGGGTAATGCCCCCGGCCTCAGTACCTGTTATAGTGGTTTCTCTAATTTTATCAAGTAGTGAAGTTTTTCCAGCATCAATATGTCCAAGAGTTGTAATAATGGGTGATCTTATCTCCATTTTTAGACACCTTCTAAATTTTTAATGAAATTTACAAATTTCAAACCTTTCTCTGTGAGAGTGAATTTAGATTTATTTTTTGGTCTTTCTTCTGATACAAATTCCATTTTCTTTAGCCGTTCTATGCAATATCTTGCTGTACGTATTACGATATTAAATTCCTCTGCATAATTTTTTACAGTGAAGGGCTGTTTTTCTTTTAAATCTTTTAATCTTAAAAGAGGTTTAATGTATTGATTCTGGAGGAGACATCTTATTAAATTTTTATTTCTTTCTTCGGTAAACATTCTACCTCCTGTAACTTTAAGTAATTTGAGATGTTTTTTCCAATGATTGAAAATTATACATCTCTTATTATTTTTATTCAGTTTATCCTTTTTAGTTTCTAAATCCCATAGTTTGAAAATTTTGTCATAATGATCAAGTTCTTCAGCGTGTGGATTATAGGCTAGACCAATATAATTTATTTTACCATTACTATATGAGAATACACCATCTCCTTTGAAAAGACCCCTCATATACGGAATAGAATATTTCTTATTTTTTTCTACGAGAGGATGTATTATTCTGTATAGTAACTTAATAATAAGGGTTGAGAAAACCTTTTTTTCAACTCTGAGAGAGCCCACCCCATATTTTGCGGCGTTTTCAGAGAGCCTGTATTCTGTTCCTTCTCTGACATTTATCGAAGAAATACCTAATCTATTCCTCCAAAATTCTTCCAAATAATTCTTTTTTTCCTTGGTAAAGTCATCCCTCCAATATGTAATATAACAATTCCAATGTTTATTGTCGACATTGAAATTATTTTTGAAAAAGTTAAGAACTTTTTGTATTAAATATGGATTAGAATTACTGAATTGGAAACTAAGATAATTGGATAATTTTGTCCCTTCGGCTTGAAAGAGACCAAAGATTTCAAGTAATTCATCATTTAATTTAATATTTCTCGTGAGTTTAATTTTTTTGGGATTTGGTTGACCACTATTTGTTTCATACCAGATTTGAATTTTATTATCTGAAAATTCTTTGGTTAAGATAGGAAAAAATTGATTTTTTGATTCACCGATAACTTTTAGTCCAGAACAAAATTCTTTCAAATCTATTTTATCATCTTTTATTTCAATGGTTTTCAGGTTAGGTTCTTCTTTGGAAAGTAATTTCAATTTTTTATTCCAGTTTATAGTCTTGTTCAAATCTTCCTTTTCCAATTTCGTATTTGATACTATAGTTTTTAACGCCTTAATATCAGGCCTAGTTCTCTGGTAACAATAATTTTGCAAAGTACAATCTTTAATTCCAATCTGCCTTGAGAATTCTTTCCATGTTCTTTCTCCCTTAACTTCCTTTAAAAGATCAGGAAAAGTTGCATTAACATCAATCCTTGTAGTGTTTGGAATATTTGTCCAGTTTGACATCCCCCTTCATCTCCATCGGGTTATTCTTTCATTAATTGGTCCAATTTGTCTTGGACAAATCTAGATAAGTTAAGATGATTTTTTTCTATCCATTCTGCCTGGTCCTTTCTAATAGTTATAGATTTTCGTTCCATACATATATTATATATGATGCATATTTAAATTTTTTATCAGAATAAAAGACCAAGTAGAAATAGTTTTGTAAAATTATTCTGAAAACTCTTTCCATCCTTCAACCTGTTCTGTAATGTCTTCTGTGATAGTAACATGATCTGTTGAGAAATAGTTATAATAACATGGGATTATCTTATTGGAGGAACTTAAATATTTTGATTGGATGGACACCGTAAGTTTTAAATATGTTATATTTCTTATTTGTAGTAGATTAAATAGTCAGAAAAAATAAGCCTTTTTAAATTTTGAATAACAATTAAATTATGTCTGAATTCTGATAAAACAAAATAACAAATTTTCATGGGAGTGATTTTTTATGGAACAAGAAAGTAAGAAAACTGGAACTACGACAATAGGTTTGACCTATAAAGATGGTGTAGTCTTGGCTTCGGAAAGGAAGGCTACCCTGGGTCATATGGTGGACAGCAAACAGGCTCAGAAAATTTATGAGTTAACAGATAATATAGGAATAACAACTGCAGGATCAGTTGGAGATATTCAATCAGTGGTAAGATACATGAAGGCTGAGGCCAATATTTTTAAATTTCAGAAAGGCAAGAAAATAACTGTTAAAGGGTTAACTACTCTTCTAGCCAACATATTACAAGGAAATAAGATGTTCCCTTACTTGGGGCAATTTATCATAGGTGGCTACGACAAGAGAGGCGGACAGGTATTTTCCCTCGACCCATTGGGTGGAGTTGAAAAAGGAGATAATTTTTATTCGACTGGTAGTGGTTCGCCGATGGCTATAGGAGTACTGGAAGATAGATACGAAGAGGAGATGAAAGAAGAAGATGCAGTTGATCTGGCTTTAAGTGCTATCAAGTCAGCCACTAACAGGGATGTTTACTCAGGAGAAGGTTTTGCAGTTGCAGTGATAGACGATTCCGGTTTTAGAGAGTTAGAAGATGAAGAGATTGATGAATATTTTGAAAAGAAGAAGTAAATGTCTGTTTTTGCAAATTTGACATTTATCTAATTTCCTAAATGTTAATGTGGATTGTTTCAATTCATTTTGATTATCTGAGGTTTTTGAAAAAATTGAAAAGTAATGAGGATTTTTGATTGTGATTTTATATGGGTATTTTAGAAAAATTGAAGCAGAAACTTCCTTCAAATGCTGATGTTTCTGATGTATGTTTCGAAGGATCAGAGTTAGTTGTATATATAAAAAATAAGGACATGTTCGTTGAAAATGGACATTTCGTTAAAGATCTGGCCAAGGAATTTAAGAAGAGGATAGACCTAAGGCCTGCTACTTCCATAAGAAAGGATATGGAAGAAGCCAAAGAAAATATTAAGAAGGTCGTTCCCGACGAAGCGGAGATAAGGGAAATTACATTCGAACCAGGATTTGGAAGAGTTATAATAGAAGCTGTTAAGCCAGGATTGGTTATAGGTAAGGGAGGAAGGACCTTGGAAAAAATAAAGAAAAATACTTACTGGTCTCCCGTGGTCAAAAGAGCTTCGGTTATAAAATCCGATGTTGTGGATACTGTTAGAAGGGTTCTATATCAGGAAAGTGAATTCAGGAAGGATTTCTTGAACGATATAGGCAAGAGAATTCATGGTGAAGAAAAGAAAGATGTTGATTGGTTAAGGTTGTCTTTCTTGGGGGGTTTCAGAGAGGTCGGAAGAAGTTGCCTTCTCTTGCAAACTCCCGAGAGCAACGTTATGTTGGATTGTGGAATAAAACCCGGGGGAGGTTTTCCATATTTACAGGCACCCGAGGTTAATATACAGGATTTAGACGCAGTTATACTGTCTCATCCACATCTCGATCATTGTGGGTTTATTCCGTACCTATACGAATATGGCTATGAAGGACCCCTATATTGTACACCGCCTACAAGAGATCTGATGGTATTACTCGATCTGGATTATATTGATATTGCTAAAAGAGAGGGGGATACGGTCCCATATTCTTCTAAAAGTGTGGAAAAAGCTGTTAAACATTCCGTATGTTTGGAATACAACGAGGTAAGTGATATAACTCCCGATATGAGGTTAACTTTTCACAATGCAGGACATTTATTGGGTTCTGCTTTGTCCCACATACATGTCGGACAAGGATTTCATAATATTGTTTATTCTGGAGATCATAACTACGGCGAAAGCAGGTTATTCGATCCAGCCTTTACGAATTTTAGAAGAATAGAAACTCTCATAACGGAAAGTACATACGGTGCTGAGAACGCAAAACAGCCAAGAAGGGCCGATGCTGAAAAGAAGTTAATTAAAACAGCGAAGAAAACTCTTAAAAGAGGGGGAAAGGTTTTAATACCAAGTTTTGCTGTAGGGAGGGCACAGGAAGTGATGTGTGTCCTTTCTGATCAAAAAGAATTTGATTACCCGGTTTATTTGGAAGGTATGTTGTGGGATGCAACCGCTATTCATACTACTTATCCTGAATACTTGAACAAAAAATTACAGAACAAAATCTTACACAAAGGAGAAAATCCTTTTGTAAATGAAATTTTCAAGAGAGTGGGCAGTAAGGAAGAAAGAGATGAGATTTTGAGGAGTCCAGATCCTTGTATTATATTATCAACAAGTGGTATGCTTACTGGTGGTCCGGTGATGGAATACCTAAAGAAACTTGCAGAAGACAAGAAAAATACGCTTATTTTCGTAGGTTACCAAGCCGAAGGTACAATGGGAAGGAGAATACAAAATGGATGGGACGAAATACCGATCACTACAGATAACGGAAAGAGAGTAGGACTTGAAATGAATATGGAAGTGAAGACAGTTGAGGGGTTGAGTGGACATTCCGACAGAAATCAATTGAGTAATTTTGTGAGAAATCTTAACAGTAAACCAGGCAGGATAATATGTAACCATGGGGATAATTCAAGCTGTATAAATCTCTGCAAATCCTTGCATAAGAAATTCAATGTAGAAACAGTACCGCCCAAAAACCTAGAAGTAATGAGACTGGATTGATATTTCTAGAATAAATAAAAGTTTAAAAAATAAGATAAAGGATGAATTTAATTTTTATTGCTCTTTACTCTTTTTCTTCTTTGTGATGAGAAACTCTTGCATAAGATGGAGCAACCAAAACGTAGTTCTCGTCTACACCGACAATATCTCCGTCAATAGCAGTAACAGTTTTCCTTAGTCTTTCTATTGCTCTCTTCAGTTCCGACATGTCTTTTTCCTTCAGTTTCTTTATTTTGACGAATACTATATGTCCGCCTCTAACTGCTTTTTGAATCTTATCGGCATCAGAATATTCATTTAAATGAGCTATTCTCACTGGAATTTCTTGTGCTCTTGAAGCTGCTTCCGGTTCTATCTCTATGAATTCGTCTTCACTGAATTCTGTGTCAGGTTCTCCGAGTAATCCACCTAAAAAAGCCATCATATCACCTCTAATTTATTACATTTTGAACATAATATTTCCGGAATGGAAATAAACCTCTAAATTAATTTTAACCTAAAAATATATAAAACCCCTATGTCTTTTCTGAAACACCGACAGTTTCTAACATACTGACTATATTCCAAACTTGTGTTCTTGTATACATCGGAATA
>JBDGUQ010000157.1:0-11136 GCA_042215785.1 Candidatus Aenigmatarchaeota archaeon | reverse complement strand
CATATGGACCACCTGGGATACGTTCATTTCTTAAGAAGAGATATTCCCATACATGTAAGCGAGGAGACCAAAGCTGTTATGGACCTGTTTACACGGACAGGTGCCAGTGGGTTCGAAGAGTTCTCCAATTTTAAACCTTCCTTCAAACTAGTTCCCAAGAAACGTGGTGAAGGAATGAAGAGAAGGACTGCAAGAGATGGTGTTAAGGAGAGAGATGTTAGAACGTTTGAATTCGGCAAGGAATTCGAGATTGGTAGTTTAAAAATAGTTCCATATAGAGTTGACCATTCGCTTCCCGGAGCCACGGGATATGTAATATTTACTAGTGAAGGGCCTCTGGTATACACAGGAGATTTAAGGTTTCACGGGAGGCATAGCGAGTGGAGCTACAATTTTGTAGAAGAGACAGAAAAAGTGGATCCCGTAGCGGTGATAAGCGAGGGAACGAGAATAAAGGAAGAAGAAGCCAAGACTGAAGAATACGTCCAAAGGGAAAGTACCAAGCATATAAAAGGTCAGGACGGTCTTGCGATCGCAAACTTCCCGATAAGAGATACAGAAAGGTTGCTAACATTTTACAAGACCGCTATAAAGAATAATAGAAAACTGGTTATAGAATACAGACAGGCGATGCTTCTAGACCTAATGGAAGAACATGGAGTTGAAAGGCTTCCTTCATGCGATAATGAGAATATAAGGATATTCTACCCCAAGAAGAGCTGGGGTCTGATAGGTAGAGATGATTTTCCAGAGAAGCAAATAGAAAGGGACTACAGGTCGTGGGAAAGGAATTATGTTAACAAAGATAACGTGATAGATGCAGAAGAGATCGGTGGGAACCAGGAAAAATACGTCATGTTCATGAACTATTTTCAGTTGAACAATTTGATAGATATAAAGCCTGTGAAGGGCAGTGTGCATATAAGGAGTATAACCGAGCCCTTCTGTGAGGAGATGGAACTTGACCAGAAAAGGATCAATAATTGGTTGAAGAAGTTCGATCTCTATCCGGAAGAGAGGATACACTCTTCGGGACATTCATCGGGAACAGATATATTTGAAATGCTAAGAAAAATTTCTCCCAAGAAATTATTTCCCATACATACGGAGTATCCAGGTAAGTTTAGAAAGTTGGATGCACGAACTAAATTAATCGAGTATGGGAAAGAATATGAACTGTAAGTTATTATTTATTTTATATACTTGATCTGTATAAAATGCATAATATTTATAAGTTTAATAATTTATTACTATTTTATGATAACAGATAACAGACTTCTGAATGAAATTTCAGGGAAAATGGATATAGTGAGGGAAAAATCGGACCATTTCCTATCATGTAGGAGAAGAGAGGAAAGAAATCTGGAAGAAATGGCCAAATATCATTCGCTTTCAATTGAAGAGCCAGAACTAATAAAGAAAGCACAGTATACCAAAAATAGGGAAGCTAAAGAAGAGGAGAAAAAATTAAAGGAAAATCTTGATGCTGCCTGGGATTATGCAAAGAGAGAAATTGGTAGTATTCCTGATGAGGAAGATATTATAAATTTAAATTCAATGATAAGATTCGGTAAGGAAGCAGATATAAATTCTCCCGAAGCTCATTATAGACGAGAAAATGTTAGACTTTCCGAATTTAATGATACACCAATATTTGAACCCCCGGAATATGAAAATATACCCAAAGAAATGGTAAAATTTAAGGATAAAACGGAAGAATTGGATCAGAATAATTTAGAATGTACAGTTGAAAGGAGTAATTTTGCACATCTACTACTCTCCTACATCCATCCATTTGAAGATGGAAACGGAAGGACTGCAAGGATGACCCAAAATGCTATTTTACATAACGATGAAATACCTCCAGCTGTGGTACCAAGTCATCAAAAACATATCTATATAGATAAGATACATAATGCAATGGAGAGTTACAGAGAAGAAAATGAAGATGATCTAAAACCCTTCTTCGATTATATGGCAGGACAGATTATAGGAAGTTTGGATAAAGTTCTAGGTTATTGTTAATTTTGAAGAGAAACTGATATAATGTAATGCATTTATTTTTCACTAATAATGTGTTCGAATACAATAAACTGTTCCCATACGTACAGAGTCTCAGGGTAAGTTTAGAAAGTTGGATGCACGAACTAAATTAATCGAGTATGGGAAAGAATATGAGATATAAAGGAAGGATATTTAGGCCTTTATCGGATTATTATGAAGGTTTCTAATCCTTAAATCCCTTTGATAATTTATATCTTTACCAAGGAGAAATATGCCTACTTCGAGTAAATTACGTTTACCTCCAGTTTGTATTCGAGATTTAATCTTTGCTTCCTTTATGTTACTCAAAACCTCTGGTTCAAGTTGAAGATTTTCCGAGGCATTGAGTATTTCCATACCGATAACCTTTCCATCGTGGGAAATATGGAAGATATAATCATCATCCCGGACACTTGTTTTATACTCTCCTCTGGATGAATACACCTCCAATTCATCTATCCTTTTGTTATAAATCAATTCACTCATTTTCATCCAACTCATCTTGAACCTTTCTATGATTTTTATAAGCAGTTGCAATTATAATTTTGTTTTCCTTACTAATAAAATATATAGGTATTTCATAGTAATATTTTCTAGATTTTTCAATTCTAACTATAAAACTTTCTTCATAATCAAACTTATTTCTTGCTCTTTCATTGGGGAAGCATTCAATAAAATTACCTTTCTTCAATAAATTTACTATTTTATCTGGTTTGATTCCATGTTTATCCTTAACTCTTTTCTTCTTGCCTTTGGAAACCCACTTTATATTCTCAGTACCGTATTTTTTGATTTTATCCCTTACATATTCACTATGGTCCATTCTATCCCAAATAATTAAATTACCGATCATTTTACTTAAAATATAATAATTCCTGTCTATACGGAATATCCGGGTAAGTTTAGAAAATTTTATGGGAATTTGGAGTATGATAATGGTGAGAAGATAATAGAAAAATTTGTTAACCATACTAAGGATAATTTAAAATAAAATTGGGTATTTCACACCTTCTCATACACGTTAAGAACGTTCCAAGCGTCTCTATTGAACATGATGGGAATATCCTTCATAACCTTTTTGAAGCCAACTTCGTAGAAATCTCGGAAGGTGAAGATGGTTCCACGATCATCCTGAAGAATTAACTTGCCTCCCTCTTTCAATAGTTTATGTAAATTCTCAAGAATTTTCCTCCTATTCTTGAATCTCGGTTCTTTGTGTTCAAGTTCATACTCTTCATCATACTGCTCTGAAAGACATAATCTTTCCAGTATCACATCGAAATTGCCCTTGAACTTCTTCACGAACCACTCTTCGGGATCTTCGATTGACATCTCAAATAGCCTATCATCCTCAACGATGTATGGATCCACATCAATTCCCCATGTTTCAGCTCCCTTCTCTTTCAAAAAGTTCAGGAAGGGTGTAATTCTATATCCCACCTCGAGAACCTTCAAGTCTTCCAAATTATTATAGAACTGCCTCATGACCGTGTATATTGGCGAATAGTATTTACTTAGAAAGTTTTTATCATAGCCATCCTCAACGTTACATTCCTTTAAACACTCCTCGGTAATCCTTCTAACCCCATCGGAATTCAATTTATCCTTGCATTTGCTATAGAGAGTTCTATCAAAGGAAGCTAAGTTATCGGCGGCTATTTTCGGTGACATAAATATCAGGATGAATTTTGTTATCTATTAATTGGATTATAATCAAATTTAAAAACATTCTTTAATTGGATTGTAATAAAACCAAAAATCTATTTTAATTGTATTATGATACAATTATGAGGAAAATTTTCTTCCTAGTTCATGTATTTAAATCCATTTATTAAATGGGGAGGTCATACTTTATTCTCAAAAAATTCTTAATAATCTCAGCTATCCTTTCATGTCCCCGTGAATTTAGATGGCCACCATCTTCCAAATATTTTTCATAATCTTCATTCACAAGCTTCCCAAAAATATCGATAAAATCAACATACTCCTCTCTGCAAATGTCCCTTAAGGTTCCATTATACTTCTCTATATATTCGTTTTTGTAATGCTTATTGCTGTTCTGCGGTAAGGGTGATACCATATCCTCATCCACGGGAGTGAAACCGACAAAAATTATTCTGTCCGTAAATTTTCTTGAAATCTTTATTAGCTCCCTTATGTTGTCTTTGAATTGATCCAGGGGAACCCTGAATTCTCCTGACTTTTCATTATATTGAGAATCATTTATGCCAATGGCGAAGATGAATAGATGTTCGCTGCCTCTCTTCGTCCGGACCCGCGCTTCCGTTTCGATCCTTTCCAAAAGATCCTTTGTTTTATCGCCGTCAACTCCCAGGGGATATATGTATTGATAGAGATTAGGATCTGATAGAGAAGCTATATCATCTCCATATCTATCAAGATGTTTCCTATTGAAATCTCTCTTCAATCTGTAGGGCCAGCCCGCTTCCTCATCCCACTTGCCAAAGGTTAGACTGTCTCCAAAGATCAGGATGTTCATGTTAATAACCCAACTATAATTTAACACGAAGTCAATTAAAAATCATCTTTATTTCTTATCACATTAAACATTTAAATACTCGTAAGTATATTACTTACAAGTATGTTATCCCAAAAAGAATTCGTGAACAGGAAAGATGAATTGGAATTTCTGGAGGAGAAGTTTACCTCCGATAGTTTCGAGAGTATATTAATTTACGGTAGACGAAGAGTTGGAAAGACAGAATTGATCAAAAAATTCCTCAAAGATAAGAAACATATATACCACCTAGCTTCGAGGGAGGAAGGTGAGGTGCAACTGAGAAAGCTTGTAAAATCCGCCCATAATTTCTTTGGAGGAATTAAACCCGAAATAAATGAATGGGATGATTTCTTTTCATATTTCAACAAACGGGTCGAAGAGGAAACAGTTTTTGTTATAGATGAATTTCCATATCTACTGGAAGAAAATCGGTCCATAACCTCACTCTTTCAGAATTTTATTGATGAATACCTGAAAGGGAAAAATATCATGCTTATATTATCTGGATCTTCGATAGGCATGATGGAAGATCTGATGAGTTATAAAAATCCCCTATATGGACGAAGATCGGGTCAGATTGATTTACAGCCCTTCAAATTTTACGAGGCAAGAGAAATGATGGGGGAAAGAAGTTTTGAAGATCAGATAAAATTCTTTGCAGTATTTGGAGGCGTGCCATTTTACTTAGAGAAGGTTAATGTTGAAGAGAATTTAATGGAGAATATAAGGGAGAAAATATTTAGGGAAACAGAAGTACTTTATGAAGAACCCAATATACTACTCCGAGAAGAGTTCAGGAAGCCTAACAGATATTCATCTATATTGGAATCTATAGCATCCGGAAGGACGACTCCCAAAGCTATTTCAGATGATACAGATATTCCACCCCAAAGCGTTCCAAAATATTTGAATGAATTAGAAAGAATAAGACTGGTAAAGCATGAAAAGCCCGTTACAGAACGCAATAAAAAATCGAGGGGGGGAATCTATCAGATTTCGGATAATCTCTTTGACTTCTGGTTTACCTTTGTCTTCCCCAACCTTTCCGATGTGAAGGAAAGTCCGGAAGAATTTCTAGAGGGACATGTATCTCCTCAAATGAGCGAATATGTAGGCAAGAAGTTTGAGGAAATTTGTCGGGAAGTCGTTCATCTATCCCCCGATTTAGATTATTCACAGATTGGTAGATGGTGGTATAAGGAAGATGAGATTGATCTGGTGGGTTTGAATGGAAGTGATGATGGGATAATTTTTTCTGAGTGTAAGTGGAAAGCTGAAAAAATTGGTAGAGGTGTCCTGTCGGCCTTGGAAGAAAAGGTGGATAGAGTGAAGTGGAGAAATAATCAAAGGGAGGAAAAGTATGCTTTATTTTCAAAATCTGGGTTCACGGAAGATCTTATAAAGTTGGAAAGAGAAAGGGAAGATCTTAAACTCTTTACACTGGAAGATATGAAAGATGTGTTGAATGCACAAATTTCTAAAGGTTAAATCAGGTTATATATCTCAAAACCTTTATAAACGAGATAAGAGAAATAACGAACATGATAAGGGCCTTGATTTTTGATGTTAATGGTACCCTGGATACCATGCAGGAAGAAAGGATCAGGGCTCTACGGGAAGTTGTAGGGAAATTAAAACCATCTCTTTCGGATAAGGGTAACAGAAAAACTGCGGAAGAGTTATTGGTTGCGGTTGAAAGGGAGGATGTTAAAAATGCTTCCCGGCCGATGAAAGATATTGTGAGGGATGCACTCCAGGATACTTTCAAGGAAAGTGAGTTAGAGGGTCATGATTTGGAAGAATTATATGAACTATATTCGGAAGCCAGAAAAAAGTATGAATCCATCGATGAAACATTTTTGAATATTATCGAAGATTTGAAAGAAAAATATAAGATATTCGTCCTTTCACAGGCAGGTGGGGAATATATAGATAGGATGCTGGAGGAGTATGATATACATGAAGTCTTTGATGGAATTTATAACACCAGAGAGTTCAAGAGAAAGCCCAACATAGAGATATATGAGAAAATTTTAGAAGAGAATGATCTGAAGGCGGGGGAATGTGTTATGATAGGGGATGATTCTCTCTTGGATCTATTTCCCGCAAAGATCGCCGGATTGAAGACCCTATTATTTTCACGGTATGTTGATGGAGCAGTTTCTGATTATGGAGATTTCAAAGAAATAATTGAGGAGATGTAAATGGGCAAGATTATAATTGGAATTTTATAGAATATTCATGAAATTTACCAAATATTGACAACATCTCTTAATCATGGATAATTGAATTTAATTTAAAACTTTCACCATCTGACTTCAATTTAATATATCCTTTTTCTGGTTTTGGAAGTCCATATATTTCAGTTTTACCAATTTTTCCTTTGTGATAGAAATGAAAATGGCCAAAAAAATGGTATTCGGGATTAATCTCTTCTATTATTTCTCTAACTTCTTGAATTCCTGCTTCCTGTCCTCCTTTGGTAACTCCTATACCCGAAGGGGCTTCATGAGAGATAAAAATATCAATATCATCGATATTCAAACATTTTTTCACATCCGATTTTACAAAGTGTCGCCTCCTATCCTGTTTGAGATTCTTTCTATCCCAATCATACCTCTTTGGTGAATAATTACCATTTAGACTGGAAATTCTTAGGTCACCAATTTCTATAATTTCCCCATTCTTGATATGTTTCAAATTTCTAAAATATTCCTCTCCAGAGTCAATTTTTTCAATGAGATCGAAATCCTCATGGTTGCCGGAGATAAAATAGAAAGGAATGTCAAATTCCTTATAGGTTTCTAAATCCCCCGTGCAGAGAATATTATCGGGATTTTTTCTTTTAATTATCCTTTCGATTGGTTCAAAGTTTCTTTCCTCTGTCCCAACATGTGGATCACCAATAATTATGGTTTTCATAAATATTATGAGATCTCTAATTTTAAATTTCCCTTATTACAACTAACATTAATAAGAAACATAATTATTAGTGTTTTTACAAGAAACCACCAATAAACAAAACCATCAAAAAATCTTTCAATTAATACTTCTCATTTGAGTATTCAGTTTCAGATAAAATAGATTTTTAAGCTTTAGCCTCGATTATTGATTTGATGAGTATGACGGGAAATATATATGGTCTTGATGTGAAGAGGGGGCCCAAGGCCATAGAGATAAATGGAGTTAATTTTGGTACCCATTTCTATTCCTTTGAAGAGAGTCGGGACTACTATGAAAAATTCGCAAAGGCTCTCGCGGAACATAATGATGGCCCTATTTTCTTTGGAGCCTATGAAGATTTCAATTTAAATATCGATGGAAGGAAGGAACGCATAAGAAAAGAAATGGAAAGTAAAAAGAGACGACTTGAATATCTTGATTCGGTGTTAGAGGGACATTTTTCCATAGATACATCATGGATTGATGATTTAAGGGATTACAGGTTAAAAAGTGCTGAGAAGGAGCCCAAAAATGAATGGAAATATTATAAGGAAGGGGCAAGAGAGGCGGGGGTTCCCATGTTTTTCTACAAAAGAATAATAAGCCGGGAAGATGAATTTGAATTCGAGCTAATCAATGAGAAGACGGTTAGAATTGACAAGGATGATGTGGGAGCAATATTTGGTTCTTCCAGTACAGTTAAACATTTAGATCAGGATGAGAAACATTTCCTGAATTCGAGGATGATAGAGAAGACCCTGGATTATAAACCCTCCTTTCAATTCATGCTGGACCTTGCCTATTTGGAAAAAGAGTCTGATGAAGGATGGGCCATGGATTTAATTGAGAGCTTTCCTGAGGCCGTGACAGTTGGACTTGGTGTTGGAAGATACTCGGATTTGGAGGAATGGTTAAACCTTTTGAAGGAAGAGGGCGATGATAAGGTTGTTAAGAAGAGGGGAGGAAGCTACTGTGGTGCCGGAGTAAGTATTATGGATATTGACAGGACAATTCAGGGAATTCAAGAATATAAAGACTGTGAGAATGGTATGGATTGGATAGGCCGTATAGCCCCCAATTTAGATAATTTATTATTCTATGACCTATTTACGGTTTATGAGCGTTTTCACGATTCTGAACCTATAATTTCAAATGACACGGGTAAAAGACATGATGGATGTGCTCGGGTTGCAGTTTATAGTCCCGAAGATGCAGATCCCATTGTATTGGATGGACAGTGGAGGTTGAGTCCCACACCCGTGGATGGTGGAGAGGATTTAAATCAAACACATAGGGTAAATATGTCCCGAGGTGCAATGGCCCAACCATTTAATGATAGAGATAGAGAGGAAATCTTTGATTTTAGCAAAGATGTGATTAAAAATTTTGAAAGGGCAGAAGAAAATATGGAAAATTTTATTGAGGGACAGAGATTTATCGATAATAAGAATGAGATTAAATCAGCTCTATGGTACTTTGAAACTATGCTTACAAACTCTTCCATAGAAGACATTATATCTCTTGCTTTGGCTGGTCAGGAAGGTAGCGGTGTTGAATTAGAAATTGTAGAAGATTAGTTTACTTTTCTAAAGGTTCCCTAATTTGAAACTTTTATTTTTTCGGGTCCACAACTATAGTAATGGTTCCAAATAAATGGAGAACAAGATTGGAAGAATATTCCAATGTGGTTGAGGATGAAGCCCTTTCCGAGAAAAATGTGGAAGATGTTGGATGGTTGAGAGATAACCTATTGGGAACGGAAGATGAGCTGGTTACAAGAGCAAATGACATATTGAAGAGGCATTACAGGCACAGGTTATGTGAGTTGACAGAAAACCTTGAAGAGAATGTAATAGAACTTAATAAAGTTGAATATATGAGTGAGCATATTACAGAAGAAAAAACCCTTTCAATTCTAAGGGATGAAGCTGAAAAATTCTCAGAAAAAGTTAAAATAATGAGTGATGTTTTTTATCGGGCATTGACGGGATTTGAGCCACCGGATTATTAATAATGAATATTTTCTATGCAACCTTATATGCCCATCCTGGCTGCCACTCTCCCACCTTTCTCCAATCATTTTTAATAGCTCTCTCCCAACTTTTGTTATTCAATATCACTTCAAGAGCCAGCTGGGGAGCTCGATGGGCGACAATTGCAATATGTTTACCGTTATAATTTTTCCTTAGATAATTCAAAAAATCTTCAATTCTTTCCTCAACATCTCTCAAACATTCACCATGTGGAAAGGGTTCCTTAATATGTTCATCATAATTGACCTGATCTCCCGGAGCCTGATTGAGATCCCCATAGTTACACTCCCTCAGTCTCCTATCTTGAATAATATCATAATCATTCCCAAAGCTAATCTCGGCCGAATTAACCGATCTATCGAGATCTGAACAGAAGACAACATCAAAGCTTACATTTCCTATCTGGTCCGGCAATTCATTTGACTGTTTCACACCCAACGAAGAGAGTTCTCCATCGACCTGTCCCGTTGCAACGTCATTCTCATTATCAACGGTGGTTCCATGAACGAAATATATTATCTTCACTGGCATGATATTATTAAAAATATTTAATTATAAATCTATTGAATCTATTTTTTAACGCTGAAAACTTCTCTCAATTCATCAATATCCTCTTGTTTCTCCATGTGATTTAATATTTGACCGTAATTGTTGAGTAAAAATGGGTGGTATCTACTTTCAATGTTCGTTATGAACTCTCCTTTATCCAAATTGAATTCAAGTAATTCTTCTTTCTCATCTACATCAGAAGGATTGTTTATATCCATCATATACAAATTTCCATCCTTAGATCTTATCATATTAAAAACATGCAAAAAACCTCCTTGTGTATAAGAATGGATAGTATATGTCTTCCTTTTGTTTTGGGAACCCAGTTGGAAAAGTATTGAGGACTCAAGGCAAGCCCCTAAACCTGACCCATATATCTGGCTAAACGGTAAATATTCATGAAATAAAAAGGGGTCCGCAAAGGATTTCTCAATTCTACCAAAATTTTCAAATAAACTGTCTATTAATTTATCTTTATAATCTGTATCCATCCTACCATCGAATAAGAAATCTATTTTAAAATGATCCTTCACATCTTCCATTAATTCTTCAGGCACAACATCATTGTCACCGTAACGGTAAACTGGGAGATTATTATATATATTCGGGTCATCGATAACATATGAAGAATTTTTTTTGGAATTAACTAAATTTCCTTCTTCTAAATTAGAAATTACAGTTTCTTCGAGATTCAAATTTTCTATCTTATCCAGATAATATTCAATATCTTCGGGGTTCTTTATTTTCATGTTACTTACTTACTGTTATAAAATTTAAATAATCTACAAAAAATTATAGTGTGTGACCCTTGGATCAAATGTCTAAATCTATGGAATAATTATATGAACCACTTTCATCTTTCTAACCAAACCTTAATAACTCCTTTACTAGTAAATAAAGTACTACTTTGAGATATCATTCAAAAAGTTCCTTGTATTTGCCATAGCCCCTTTCTTCCAGTTCTTCTTTGGGTATAAATTCCAGAGCTGCAGAATTTATACAGTACCGTTTTCCTGTCGGTTCTGGACCATCCATAAATAAGTGTCC
>JBDGUQ010000123.1:4163-11310 GCA_042215785.1 Candidatus Aenigmatarchaeota archaeon | reverse complement strand
TAGGATGTACGACGAACTTGGTAAAAGAGAGGAGAATAATTACATCGAGAAAATAAAACAGGACACGGGTTGGAGTTATCCTTCAATAGTTAAGTGCGTTCAGATATTGGAAGAATGGGATCTCATCGAGAAAAAGAAAAACGGGAGAAAGAAAATAATCCACTTTTCGCCCTACAACGGCCACAGAACCGAAGAACTAGAATAATATGAGCTTTTACCCCAGGGAAAATATGTTAAATATGGGCCAAATCTGAAGAATTTTAATTCAAGACACCTTTTTCTTTTAGAGCTTTACTAATTGTAGCTTTTGAAACACCAAACTCTGTTTTCATACCTTCCCACGTAAATCTCCCGGATTCGTACATTGCCGCAAGTTTTTCTTTGTCATTTTCTGATAGAGCTTCCGGCCTACCAACTCTATTTTCTTCCCGGGCTTTCTTGTAACCCTCCTCCATCCTCCGGCGTATCATCTTACGTTCTACCTCGGCAAAAAGTGATAGAAATTTCCTTATAATTTCCTGTTCAAGTGTTTCTTCGCCCCGAGTATCTATATTGAACTGGTCGTCTATTACAACTATACCGCCCGACCTTTCATTGACCTCTTCAATATTCGAAAGCATCTGCCTCAAACTGCGACCGAACCTGTCCAGTTTCGTTATGACGACATACTTGTAATTTTCTAGGTTTTTCATTAGTTTTTCGAACTTGGGCCTTTCCTTTACAGAAGAAGCTTTCTCCGCAAATAAATCATATTCTTCGTTCTCTTTCTGCGCAAAATTTTTGAGTTTGCCAACTTGACTGGAAAGATCTTGGTTCTCTGTAGAAACTCTGGCATAAAGTGCTATTTTCTTATCGTTCATAATTATACAATATATTTATACTCAATAGTTTAAATATTTTATGGTTAGTAAAACACAAGATAAGTGAACTACATATTTTTACGTGAAAGAGCGGTAAATATTAGGGCCATTGCAAACATAAACGTAGCTCTCCAATCATTGAAATTTAACCAACCTACAATAAACCACAAATTTCCCAATAATAGATAAAATTTCCAATCTTCCATTTTCATATCACCTATATTTACATCTGGTTAAAATGCGCAAGAGGCCTTTGGGTTTCATTAAAACCTTGGCTCGCACACCGAAATTGGGTTTCACGATAATATTGGCTCGCAAATTTTTTATGGGTTTCATATCACAAATGGCTCGCATTCTTTTCATGGGTTTCAACGACGTAGTGGCTCAGTATGGTTCGAAGGGTTGTAACTTCTGCGGAACCTTCGGTGGTTTTATATAATTGTCATGCTTGAGTTTGTCGTGGACGTAGGGTGGTTTCGTGTCAAGTCCCTTCAACTGCCTCGAAATGCACCAATAGTGCGAAAGGAATATCTTGACTGCCTTTCTCATGGCTCGGGCTTCTGCATGACCCTTACTTTCGGGTGCAGAACCGTTGTATTCATCTTCTTTTCCTTCTTCCTTGAGTTCCATTCTCCTGAGCTGTTTCTCCTTTTCGTTTTTCTTGACTTCGGTGTATGGTTCCAACTTCTGCATCCTTATGGCGAAGTTCGCTATCTTCCACACGAATGTTTTTCTACGGGGGTCGTATTCCAACTTCTCTCCTTTGGTTCTTCCCTTGGCTCCGTTCGGTGTCATACCGCAGTGTTTCCAAAGGCCAGACACAGTATCGTAATTCTCGCAGTAGCCGAAATACTTTACAAGTCCCGCTCCTATGACGGGACCTATTCCACTTAGGTACTGCAACCATTTAGTCCAAATCTCTTCGGTTGCAAGGTAACTCTCAAGCATACTCTTGTAACCGTTCTCCAAACTCTGCATTTCCTTCATTCTCTTCATAAACTCTTCGACGTATTCCTTCTCTCGACCTTTGATTTTACCCTCTTCTATGAGTTCCTCTGCCTTGTCGAATAATTCATCGTCCGAGTAGTTTCCCTTCTCCTTTTCCTGTCCTTCGTCAAGCGTTTCGTTCAAACCTATTCCTTCTGATTTTCTGTAAACAATGTCCCTCACTCGGTTGAAGAGGGACTTTCTAACTTCCTGGAAGTCGTAGTAACCTCCAGCTACAATTCGACCCAATTCCTGGATCGTCTTTTTTTGATTTTCGTTTTTCAAATTAAATCACCTCAATATCGCATATTTAAAGTGGGTTTCAAAGCTCACTTGGCTCAGTATAATTACACCACCGTCCAAAAGCTTAAAAATCCCACCGTTAATAATATCATCGTGTAAAAGGTTCCGGCCAGCCACTGATGTAAGGTATAATTGTTTATTTCGATGGTTCTATCTCCACATGAAATGGAGGTGTCTATTTCCTTTCTATTTATTATAAAGCGGATTATCCAGTAGATTGCGCAAAGTATCACTATCATAAATATTAGGTTCTGGACGGCGCCGACGGCATATTTAAAACCTTCGGTGAAACCATCTTTATATCCCTGGACAAATATCGGTTTGACCGTCTCCGGTACGTTTGGATCCGTTGCGTTGGCCGGTATTTCGAGCATCAGGTATCACGCTCCGGGTCTAAATATACGGTAAAAGCTATCAGTACTAAACCAGTTATCAAATAGGGTAACTGGATTTGGGTCGCTATGTAGCTTGAATCCAGGTAAAAGTGTGGTAACATACTAAACACCACCATGAATAGGCCAACTCCTGTAAACGTATTTTTCGTAATTTTAATCCGAATCACCATCGGTTTGGAGTTCTGATTTCAATTTTTGTTTTAAAGACTCAAGTGCTTCATTCCATTCTTTTGTTTCCAATGACTCTGGTGTAATTATCATATTTTTTATAATTTCTATGATTTTTTGCCTCTCATCTTTCTTACCTTTTTTATATTCAGTTTTTAACTCTGCTTCTTCAACAACATTATTCATTCCCATCTTTATCACCTTTCAATTTTCGTGACTCAATATTTTGAAATTCCCTCTCAAAATCATGACTTATATCACTTAAACCTTAAATTCTCATCATAACATCCTAAAGTAAGTATATGAAAAATCCAACTCCACCGACTATTAAATTGTTTTCCACATTCACATTTCATCTTTATCACCTTTCAATTTTTGTTTTAAAGTATCAAGACAAACCTTTCGCTGAACAATAGCCATCGGATTTCCGTCAATATTTGATAACCTTTCTATCTCATTTTCTATCATTTCTATGACATCCTTTCGGCGGATAAATGTATTTTCTTCTACTCTATTGTCCAACCAAACCAAAGCATCATCAACTAAATCCCAATCTTGTCTATCAAATGCCTTTGATAAATTCCCAACCGACTATCTCGGGTTTTGGATTTTCGTTTTCAGTCATGTTGAATCACCTATATCTTGAATAAATATACTATCACACTCTGGACAATGTGGAACATGAATTGTTTTTGTATGTAAGCCAATCGTCTCATCTTCTCTGTGAAAATCTTTAATTTCACTATCCGAAAACTCATGTCCACAATCATCACATCTATTCATTTTCTAATCAGTCCTCCAACACCCATGCTAATACCCAAATCTCGTTGGTTTGTATAGGTTCATCATTTTCTTCAATATCAATTAATCTTTTTCTAATTTCTTTTTCATCTTTCATTTAATCACCAACTTTTTAGGTCGAGTTGGGAAAGTAAGCGTGGAGGATAATCCCCAGAGCATGAAACCAACTCGATTTCCTAAATTTAGTTCTTTATACACTCTTCATTCTATTTTTTCATCTTTCAATTTTTGTTTTAATCACCCAAATAAAGTTTCTAATAGGTAAAATGAACCTATCATACCAATTAAAAATGATATTACAAATGTTATTATTTTCTTTTTTGAAATTCTAATCAGTCCTCCATTAGAGCTTTTTTATTTTTCCGGGGCGGGGCTGATGGATTATACCTTTTTCCTCCATCTCATCTATCAATCCCTCGGCCCGATCTTCAGATACATCCAGTTCCAATTCTAGGGTGTCTTTGAAAACATCTATATCTATAGTTTTACCATTATTCGGTAAAAAATCCTCTATTTTTTCTAAAAGTGTATTTTTATTCAAGTCCGACAAGTCCAAGGTGTTTTGTACCCTTTTATTATTATTATTATTATTATTATTATTATTATTCGCGCGTACGATAGAACTAGTTCGCAAAGGTTGGACTTCTTGGACGTAAGAGTTTTCTTTTATAAAGGACTTCTTAATTTCCAAATTTTTCCAAATTCTTGGTCTATTTCCAAATCCACCAATTTTGTTATTTTTTCCAACTCTTTCTAGATGAATTTGAGGTTTAAGTGTTGGGAGTCTTTTAGTCACTTGACCTTTCTTAACAGTATATACATTATTTTCACTGCAGAATTTCTTATACAATTCGTAGAAATCTTTTTTGACAACGTAGGCGTCTGTTTCAGTTTCGCAGGCAATATCTAAAAATGCTCTTAAACTATCGGTTTTCATAATCCATTTCTTTTCAATCTCTTCCCTGGATTCGGTTTGCGAAAACCCATTCTGTTCTTTTATCCTTTCAAGACCGTCCAGGGCCCAATTTAATAATCCCGACATTTCTTCTTCATCAATCAGTGAATCGGGCAAATCTGGATCGGCATCTTCACCCGAAAATTGGTTGGGAAATTCTATTACTATCCACCTCCGGAAGAATGCTTCAGTCCTATCATCAGTTTTTGGTAACTCATTAGCTGAATAAATCAACTTTGCATGGTTCTTGAACTTTATAGGATCCTGAAATTTTTTCTGCCCGTACATCATGTCCCCACCCGTGAGCATTTTGAAAGTTCCAGTATTTTCCAATTTTTTTGAAGATAGATCTGCATGGATATTTGCCAATTTTCCAAATAGTTGAATCTTGGCAAATTTGTCCTGTAAAAGGTCCTGTAGGGATGGCGTTGCAATATTATCTTCCCCTAAAAATATTTTCAATAGTTGTAATAATGTGGATTTCCCATTGGCCCCCGACCCAAGAAGCATAAAAGCCTTGGAGAATGGATAGTCTTTCAATAAACAGTATCCAAACATTTCCTGTATAAGTTTTTTGTCCCCTTCATTTACAATTTCAGAGATGAACTGTTTTATTTTGGGACAGTCCGCTTCGGGGTCGTATTTCCAGGGAATTTTTGTCAGGTGAACATATTCTGGAGAGTGATCCTTTAATTCCCTTTCCTCAACTTTCAATAAACCATTCTCCACTACTATACCATCATTAGGATTGTTAAACTTTTCCTGAGGGGTGTAATTGTCTCTTTTTACGGCTTCAAGAGCCTCATTTACATAGTGGGTTTTGACATATTCTTTTAATCTTTTCTGTGATTCACTTTTCACCACCGACACACCCTTTGCTTTGTATATACCATTTTCATATACATAGAGTTCTTCAGTTTCTTCGTGTGTTGCAAAATGGTAATCGTTCATTATATTTTCAGCCATCCACAAGGGGACGAATTTACCATCTTCTGTGAAAAATGGTAAATCTGTTTTATCATTCTCTATATTTTTATCTTCATTAATTTCTAACCCGTATTTATCCTTGGCTATTTTCAGTACTTTTCTAAAGACATCTCCCTGTAATCCACCAGGTTGTGCCTCCGAACAATTTATTATTCCTTCTTTTACAGCTATCCAAGATAAGGGCCCACCACCGGAATCACAATTTTTCCTAAAACAGTGCCATACATTTTTTGAAGGATTAACACAAAAATTCATACCAGTAGTAGAACCATGTATGGGATGTGGCCCCTGGTATTCATTACCTCTTTTTGTCAAACCACTCGTGTCAACGACATCTGTTATGTTTAATTCATCTATATTATGTTTTTTTCTCTTTCTATCTTCTTCTTCTTTTACCTTATCTACAGAACTATTTTTTATTAGATCTTTCAATGCTTTTTTTATATCAACTACAGATATTTCTTTTATTTTTTTATCTTTTAGAACCGAGTATGTTGAACCATTTGGATGTAAACTTCCAGGCCCAACAACCTGTTTACCTTTAAATTGCACATCTCCAAGATCTCCATATTCTTCCTGTTTCAATCTAATAGGTTTTTCAATATCTTTACAGATGAAATAATAATGTTTTCCACCACTTCCAGTCTCAACTGTAAATGTCTCCGGTAAGTGGTTCTCTACTTTTTCTTCAGTTATCTCATTATCGGCATCTATAACTGTTAAATCTCCAAAACCACATACCACACCGTAATTACCATCCCATTCTTGAAATTCTGCATCATTATACCTGTAGTTGTTATCCTTTTGCCATCTTTTTTCAAAT
The DNA here is from genome assembly GCA_042215785.1 of Candidatus Aenigmatarchaeota archaeon. GTDB lineage: Archaea > Aenigmatarchaeota > Aenigmatarchaeia > PWEA01 > JBDGUQ01 > JBDGUQ01. The sequence goes on along the minus strand of JBDGUQ010000123.1, from coordinate 5,031 downwards.
GGTCCTTTCTTTCCTTTTTGTATCTTTACAAATCTAAAATCTTCTTTTCTTAATTTTTTTGGAATATTTATTTTAGTGATTATAACCACCTAGGTTGTATTTGGATTTAAATATCCCATCTCTATCTAGAAAGAATTTTGAATTATGATATTCTAAATAGTAGTTTCCTTTATTTTTTCTCTTTAGAATTCCGGCTTTATTACTTATAGTCCATAGTATTCTTCTCAATGTCCAGTCTATTCCCTTATCAAATTCTTCATTTCCATTCACCCATTTGTAAGCATATTCTTCAAATATACTGTGCGGAGTAGCAAGAGCAATATTTTTAATTTTTCCTTTCCAATCATCTGTGTAATATTCATTTTGAAAATATTTATCAATTTGTAAAACAGACTTAGAAATATTTGAAAATTTATTTGTTTTACTTATATTTTTTAATTCCAGTGCTAAGGGGGATTTTATAGAAATTTGTTTATTCGTTTTTTTACACCCCTTAAAAAAAACTAAAATATCTGGTCTTTCTCTTGTTCCGTGAAAGACTGGTAAATCATCTACAATGTTTTCATCTAAAAATACATCACAATTGAACAGTTTAAGTGATCTACCCAATTGTTTTTTAAAATCCCTTTCTGAATCGAATTCTATCATTTTTCAAACACCTTTATTTGGGCGAGAAGCGGGTAAACAGGCCGACGAGGTAAGATCGCAAAAACCTTTAAGCCTGCTCGGGATCCCGATTCTCATTACCCTTATTCTGTTTCCAAAATCTGAACAGATGCATTATTACATCCTTGTAAGAGGCGTTTATTTTGTATTCTTTCGATAGAAATTCCTTTACCTCGTCAAGATCTTCTTTTTGCCCCTTCGT
>JBDGUQ010000123.1:1635-4153 GCA_042215785.1 Candidatus Aenigmatarchaeota archaeon | reverse complement strand
CATAGTTTTTCTTATATTTTTCTATACTTATAAATGTTATAGCACGATGAAAAAGTAACAAAAAATCAAGCGTCATTTCCCCTGCGCCTCCTTATTATTAGCTAATTTCATATATTCTTTGACAGTTTCAAACACCGTAAATACAGCCTCGTTACCAAGTTCCAGATCAAATTCATCATTCAAATCGTCTACTACATTACCGGCAAGTTGCATTTGTAACATTCCCTCCGCCGTATCGTGGGCCATTTCCTCAATTTCTTTCTTCATATCTTCCCTCATTTTTCCCGTGCCTCCAGCTTGACAATAAAATACCAAAAATGGATAGATAGGACGACCAATATAGATATTAACAAAGTAACTTCCAACGAAAAATACCCCGTCCATAGGATATAGGCCAACCAACAACTTAACAATAGATCAAAAACTGCAGCCGGATTGGGAAATATCGTATCAAATAATCTATTCAAAAATTTAATCTTACTCATTTTCATTCACCTTGTTTACTAAAACAAACATATTGACGATAGCAAGCCAAATAATTACCGAACGAACATTAAACGGAAAACTATTAAGGATTCCAACTAGTACCCAACACAGATAACCAATACTTTTCTCCAAATTCGGTAACTTAATCTCTATTTTTTCCCTCATTTTCCACACCGTCCAACTTTTCGGTAGTTTGTTTCACTTTGTAAAAGGCGTTTACGAGAGCTCTAAGATATTCAGATAAAGTTTCTCCACGCTTCTTTGCTTCCTTCTCTAAAAAATCTCTATGTTCTACGGGCAATTTAACATTTGTATTTACCTTTCCTTTACTTGACATTCAAACCACCATCATGTAACCGATTGACAAAACAAACAAAAACAATGAAACCAGGGCGAAAGTTTTGGGCATTTATTTCTCACCTTTTTCCTCTCCCCTTTCTTCCATTTTTTCCCGTATTATCGCACTGGCAACCACTATTGCCATTACAATTGGTATCACAGTTGCCAGATCCATTATCCCGTACATATTTTGCCGAGCATGGAGGTGACACGGGAAACGTGGTTTGTTTTCCCTAATTTCTTCATACCTTTCGGCAAATTTAATCTTCTTCGTAGTGAAATGACATTATTAACGTTCCAACACCGGCACTTATCATACCTATGGCAAAGTTACTATTTATCGAAGCCCCGGCTATAAACCAACAGGCAGCACCACAGGCTCTAAACAGTGTATTTATCTGTTCGTGTTCCGTCATTTCCCATTTTAAATTCAAACTCATTTTTTCACCCGTAGATCGTATCTCCTTTCACGTTCTTCTGCTTCTCCTCTCCCTTCTTCTCGTTGACCCAGAGCACTCCACATTCCTTCAAACTGTCGCCGTCCTTCCTGAAAATCCTATGGTCGGGCTGCTTCTCCTTCTCCTTGTCAACGTTCTTGAAAACAACGATTTTTTCCTTCCCAAGTGCACCCAAGTCCAGCACGCCGGAAAGGTACTTATCTCCTTTTTCCATAATTTTTTCACCTCCTATTCAATATTCTCGCCCTGCGCCTCCTCCTCATTTCCTCCTCGCCTGTAAACAGCAAAACCACTGCGTAGGCCAGGAAGGCTGCGGGCGCAGATAATATTATTAAAGTTCCTTTCACAATTTCAGTTATCTCGTCTTTCATATTCTCTCACGTTTCGCCGTCTTTAGATATTCCAGTTCTTCCTCGGTTGGTTCCCTCAACTTTCCGGGATTCTTCTCTGCAACTCTCACGTCGTCCAACTCTACATCATAGAAAACATCCAGAGTTACTTCCTCCTCTCCATTGTCGTATGTTATGCAGTCAATTTTTCTCATCAGCTTCACCCCCGTTAGCTTTCAACAAATTGCCGCAGTTCGGGCACATGGGCATCAATCCCCGAAGAGTCATCTCCCTAACCTCCGCCTTTGTGAAGTGCCTTCCACAACTCACACACTCGTAATCCTTGATTTCATCTTTCGGTATCATACTATCTTTACCCCTGGAACAGGTACATTGCCTGTTAACGACACAACCGCGCATGGATTTTATGGTTTGTAGGTGAAACCAAATGTGAAAATATGGCTGCGACAACCTGTCACCGGTTTGGGTAATTCAGGGAACCTGTCTTATCACGTCCTTTTTATTCCAAGGTTCGCCTCGGTTCTGTATATCTTTATGAATTATCCGGCTCACCTTCTCGGGCTTCAACCCCCATCTTTTGGCCAATTTCTCCTTTTTCTCAAAACTTCTCTGTATAATCCGCTTTACCATCGTCCAATGTTCCTTACAAAACCCACTCCTTCCAATGTATCCCGGATCCTTTCCTTCGCCTTCTTCCCCGTATTCCTTGAGGTGGGCACCGCAAATTTTGCACTTCATTCTATATACCCCTTTAATCTTCCACTTGCCGTCCTCACTTCCTTACCATTCAACTTCAGCCGGACGTTATTTTTCTCAAGTTTGAATTCATCCAACAGTTTTTCAAGCATATTTACACCTCCTTGAAGATTTCAACCTCACCATTTT
>JBDGUQ010000123.1:0-1625 GCA_042215785.1 Candidatus Aenigmatarchaeota archaeon | reverse complement strand
TAGCGCTTGAAACCTCTCCCATCCAAATTTTTTACGAATTCTTCAAGCGTCATCTTCGATCCTCTCGTCCAATTTTTTCTGCACAAATTTTGATAGATTGACTGCGTTATCCTGTATGTATTTTTCATGTTTCTGCTTGACTGTTATCGATTTTTGTAAATATTTTCCCATATTATCACTATACATTATATATATTAACTGATATATAAAAGTAATGTTACTCGTCAGAAAGAGTTAATTTTCCCATACTTTTTTACCTATACTCTTTTATCTCACTTTAAGCCAGTTTATATCTGCCCGGTACCTTTTGAATTTGTAACTCCCGTCAGAAGCCCGGCTCTTCCTTTTTCTAAGTGCAGATAAAACATTTTTTATTCCATTTAAGTTGGCGGCCTTACTAAGTGCATAATGACGGCTCTTCGCTATGCTCGTTACGTTATATCCGTAATCTTCAAGTTTCATATTTATCTACCAAAATACTTTATTATCCCCGCGATGAATAATCCTCCCACGGCCAACAATAAACCGTACGAAGTGGATGCTCCACCGGGAAGTAAACCGTACTTACCGAAAACGAACAGCGTGGGCACCATCACGGTCGCACCAACATCCAATGAAACGTTGCTTTTCCAGAGGGCATATACGAAGCCGGCGAGGAATACAAATCCAATCAGGGGATATGCCCCGAAGGTGAAATCCCCCAACAGTTCGCCTACCGCATTCGATACTTCCGTGGACGTAACGTTCGAAGTTATATTTGTCACATTTCCCGGTCCTAACATCATGCCGCAACACCCCTTATAAATCCGGCCACCGCCGTTATTTCAAGTATTGAAAATAATAAACCCATCATGTAGCTGAATGGTGAGGGCAACACTCCAAACATGAGTATTGGATCTATGAAAAATCCCGTTATCAAACCAAGAGCGTTGGCCACGACCTCGTAATTCAACGGGTTGAAATATTCCAATATTGTTATTCCCGACCCTGTATTCGTATCCGTTATAGTATCGTCGCTCTTGCTTTGCAAATCATTTATGTAATCCTGCATCCTCTGCACCTCCACATCTTCACCTATCATACCGAAATTTGCGGCATAGGTTACGAGCGAGTTTATCACTATTATGAATATGAAAATTTTTGATACCTGTCCTAGCGCCATCTAATCACCCCTCAATAGATATATACCTATCATAGTTATCATTCCAAATATAAAGAACGGTACGTCCAACCATCCGAACCACGTGAAAAATCCGATTGTGAACATTACGAGCACACCCCCACCCAGGTTACCCAATCTACTGCCCAAAGTGGTGGCTACCATGAGTGTTACGAATAAACTTATTATTGTGACTGCAAATTCCCCCAACGATTCCTCCATATCGTCCATGATAACTTTTAACGAGTTTTCGCCCGGCTCAAGCTCAGGTTGAACGGTGTAGGTCCTCGTTAAATTGTACCTAGTACTATTCAAGTAAAAATATCCCTCCACGTTTATCTCACTTCCGAAACTGTAATTTGTAAGGTTTACCGGCAGTTCTATCTCGACGCCCGAGGGAGAACCCGTCACGCTCGTCTGGTTCAATACCGTTCCATTGTAAGAAATATTCAAACCCACTTCCTCA
>JBDGUQ010000031.1:7249-11390 GCA_042215785.1 Candidatus Aenigmatarchaeota archaeon | reverse complement strand
CGGGAAATTATCTCCCGACTGATCTCAAGGAGGAAGTTATAGATACAAAAAATACAGGTTACACAGGACAACAAGGATTAGAAGAATTATTGAAAAGATCTGAAGATGCATTAAAAGAAGCACAGATAACAGAGGAAAAGAAATTATTGAAAAGGTTCTTCGATGAACTGAGATCTGGAGGAAAGGTTACATACGGTATAAAGGAGATTCTAAGAGCTTTGAAAATGGGAGCAGTAGAAATCTTACTAATCTCTGAAGATCTGGAATGGGAAGAAATAGAATACCAATGCAAGAATTGTGAATGGTCAGGCAAAGAATTCATAAAAATAGAAGAGAAAGATGATAAAGTATGTCCTGAATGTGGTGGTGAATTAGGAATAATAGGAGAAAGGGATGTTTTCGAAGCAATGGAAGAAAAAGCTGAGAATATTGGTGCGGAAACCGAAGTGATAAGTAAAGATACACAGGAGGGGAAACAATTCTATCAATTGGGAGGTATAGGTGCCATTTTAAGATATAGAATAAGTTAACCTATAAGTTCAACTTTATCTGCTGCGTTTTTGAGAGCCGTTGAAAGTCCCTCTTCAACTGCCATAACTATTACTTCTTTATTCATTTCCTTTGCTTTCTGGATAACCGGTAAAAAATCCGCATCTCTCGTAACTATTACGATAATATCCATGGGCCTGTAAACAGCTTCCATAATCGCAACTGCCATCGAAACGTCCACATCACTCTTGCCTTCTTCTTGTTCTTCGCCACCTAATGCAATAACGGGTTCAAATCCCTGATTGGCAATAGCTTCTATAAGCTTCTCCGAAGCAAATTGATTAAGAAATACCTTTCCTATAACTATCCTACCGTATCCCTCTACTCTCTCCCTGAGCTTATCTAAATTTATATTGAACTCTTTCCTTATTATATTCGGGCCATCCACAAAAAGCCCTACTTTATGCTTCTTACCTCTTTTGACCTTGTTTTTAACCTTATCTAGAACCATCTCAGACACCAATAAATTTACCTATTTAGAAATACTCCTTAAACAATTTAAAGGTATCTCAATTTCTCATTGTGGATAATAAGCCAAAAGAAGTTCGATTAAACCATAGATTTTCTAATCTTTCTCCAATCCCCGGAAAACTGTGTAAAAGCCTTTTCGGAGAGTTCATGGAAAGTCAAGGATTTCACAAGTTTTAAAGGTAATGTGACTATATCTGCTCCGGCTATAATACTCGAAGATACTTGACCTGGATTTTTGAGGCTACCAACAACTACTTTAGTATTTTTTTCGGTCTTGTCAAGGATATTTACAATTCTTTTCAATCTCCTCTCACCGTCTCTCCCCGATCTAACAAACCGGTCATAATAAAACGCCACATAATCGGCACCTTTTCTGGATGCAATATAAGCCTGACTTGAAGTAAATAAAGCAGTAACACAGGTTTCTATATTATTATTTGATAGTTCTGGAATGGATGATAACCCCGTATTATTGGGGGGAAGTTTTATTACCACTCTACTGGAATCGAGGCTTGCAAATTTATTGGCCTGTTCAATAATTTTCTCTTTATTTTTATTTTCAACCTGTATGAAAAATTTACCTTCACCCAAGTCAAGTAATTCGCTAAAAAATGTATCCAAGTTTTCATATTCTGACTCTTCCAAAGCTCTTCGTACGAGTTTTGGATTAGTAGTAATGCCTTCCACTATTTCATTGGATTTCACATCCAATATGTCATTTTTTTTCGCGGAATCCAAAAATATTTTCAAAGAAACACCTCTGACTAAATAGATAGGTCAAATGCCTTAATAGCATTTTTACCGGATTTGTTCCAGACCTCCTCGAATTTCAAACCCTTTATCTGGGCAATTTTCCTGGCAGATTGTTCTATCTTCCACGGATAATTTCTCTCAGAGTCAGGTGAGAGATAGGGAGCATCCGTCTCCAACAATATATTATCCAAAGGAGTTCTGTTGGCCAATTTTTTGTGAAGCGAACTCTTACAGACAAGAGTAGATATTGAAATCCAATAATTTCTTTCCAATGCCTCTTCCAGCTGTTTAACATTACCCGAAAAACAATGTAGTATTACACTTTTCAGACTTCTATCTTTCAGAATATCTAAAACATCATTTATACTGTCCCTTGCATGTATCACAAGGGGCATGGACATATCCTCTGCAAGATTTATATATTGTTGAAAGATTTCTTTGGTTCTTTCCCTATTATCCTTATTCCTTATAATATAGTAGTCCAGTCCTACTTCACCAATTCCAACGATCTTTTTTTTATTACTCCTTATGAATTCGATATGCTCCTCTATTTCTTTTTGTGAATTTTCAAGAGCAGGTTCCGGGTGGAGTCCTAGAGTGGAAAAAATATTTTCATTGTTCTCGGAAATTTCTAAAACCTTCTCAGCTGTATTTATCTCGGCAGAAGACACTACAACAGCCTTTAAATCTTCTTCACATTTCTTCAAAATTTCTTCTCTTTCATCATCAAATTTCTCCATTTCAAGATGGCAATGAGTATCTATCATAATACCATTTTATTAATCATAGATATTAAAACTTTCTGAAATAGGATTATCTATATAACAACGTTATATTTTTAAAAAATAAATCCCAATTTAATATGATACTATGAAATTGATGTGTGAAATAATTGTCAAAGATGTATTGCCCGCTCTGAGAGCTCTTCTAGCCAAAAATCTCATAGAAGAACATGATATGACACAAAAACAGGCTGCAGAAAATCTAGGAATGACACAACCTGCGATGTCTCAGTATAAAAACAAACTAAGGGGATACAAAGGACAAATGCTAGAGCAATCTGAAGAAGTTTCTGTGTGGGTCAATAAAATATGCCGGAAGACCATGGAAAGTGAAGAGCCCATTAAACTAGAGAAAGAATTCTGTGAAATATGCACGGAAATAAGGGAAAGTGGTTTATTGGAAGAAAAATACGACGTTAGAGATCCCAAGATACACTAGATCTTACTCCCAATATAAGTAATAACACCTGCTATCGGTGAAAGTAAGACAGTTCTCAAAAATTCAAGTATGCCATATATTCCCAAAACGAGGAATAATAAGGAGAGGTCCATTAATGCAGAAACTTTGTCAGAACTCAAAAATACATCCACTCTCCTCTCTATTTGAGATTCGAAATCCTCTCTCTTCAATTTATTTCTAAAACTATCGATAAACCTTTCTTTTCTTTCATCGGGCAGTTTCTGATAAATTTCCTTGGATTCCTCCGGAAGCATCGAAACAAGTTCCTCCTCTGTTATCTCACCATCTGTTTTATTGAATGATGGAACCATTCCCATAACCATGGACTTCGTTTCCTCTTCATAAATATCCTCGAAATGATAAACATCACTGGCCAGGAAAGTAAAGGCACCAAGAGCTAACAATATATTTATTACAAAAAGGGATTTGCCAACGGTCTTAGCGCCTGTCCTGTAATTTTCCCATTTTTTTAATTCTTTTGGAAGTGTCTCTCCCATCCCACTCACAAAGAATCCAACAGCTATTATGCCTACAGAAAGGAAAATGGTCGTTGGAGTCATTCCAAGATAGAGTAAACCCACAAAAGAGGAAAGTGTGAAAAATGTCAGGGCGGTCTTTATAGATTCTCCATGTTTCATCCCACAAACTATCATTAGAGATATCCCAACAGATATGGGTATCAGTGGTATAGTATGTATTCCTACAAGTTCGACAAAATACAGAACAGTTTTAATAAAACCACTGTCAAGCCTCAACATTAAAAAATCTTTTGGAAAAGTGAGTGGAAGGGTTAATATTTTTTCCGTACTTATGGAAAGAAATTTGAAAAGAAAATAACCGATAAAGATACATATAGAAGATGCTACACCATAAATTAATTTTACTCTTCCTCTTTTTCCTTCTTCCATTTATCCCGCCTTGTATAATCGTAATTATGTTTATGTTTCAATCCTAGTTTCTCCTTAAATCCTCCAAAACCTTCTTTGATATTTTCGGATAAAGAAGCGAAAAAACTTTCCTTCTTGGGGGGTTTGTAAATATAACCTCTACCAGATTTGTAACCTTCTTCGGAAGGTAAGAACATATAGACGAAAAAGGATCCCACAACAATAGCTATTATTGCTGA
>JBDGUQ010000031.1:3360-7239 GCA_042215785.1 Candidatus Aenigmatarchaeota archaeon | reverse complement strand
GAAACTACTATCGCCCAGAGTGGAATTCCTCCCTTCGATGGTTCGCCTGCTCTTTCCATTTCTGTCTCCACTTCATCCACAATGGATTCCACTTCGCTCATTTTTTGATTTACCTCAAAGAAATTCCCCTCATCCATGGATGCCTTCACTTCATCCAACTTACTTTTTAAATTGGTAATGGTTTCATTCAATTTACTGACATCCTTACCTGATTCCATTAAACTTTCCATGTCTTCCGTAAAGTTCTCATATTTGTCCAAATATGTATGATATGATGCGTTCAACTCTTTGCATTTGTTAGGAGAAGGTATTACTTTTACCTTTCCTTCAACAGTTTCGGAAACATCATCGTTACTCACCACAAATTCAACGTTATACTCCTTTATCGGCGACTTGAGGGAAGGTTGTATGTCAACATCAAATTCTTCCTCCTCGTCCACTTCCAATCCATTCATCTCCATAGGAGTTACATCAACCCAGGAATCGGGTATTTCTTTGACTTCCAAAACCAATTCGTCGAGGAGTATATCGCCAATATTCTTAACATTTACCTTCATCGTACTTATATTTCCCTGTTCAACCGATAGATTCTTTGGATCCAAAGAAATTTCAATTTCTTTATTGTCCTCTTCTTCATCCTCAGTAGTTGTTTGCGTGGTTTCGGATGACGATGAACTTGGTTCTTCTTCTGTTGTAGTTGTAGTAGTTTCTTCCTGATCATCCTCATCTGTATCTGTAATATCCAGATCAAAAGACAGGTCCTCAATATTATTCAATAACGGCGCATCTGTGCTCAAATTGAAAGTACATTCTCTGTCAGCACTTACGTTCTTGGTGTCAAAAGTCCACCATATATTACACGAAGAGCCGTTACCATTTATGGCAGGACTTCCTACACTCCTATCTCCATAACTACCACCGCTACAATCACCTCCGGATCCTATGTCCTCTATATAATCGCCACAGCCTTCTAAAGTTATATCTTCACTTGAAGTCATCGGACCGTAGTTCGTTATGGAAATATTAATTTCTCCACTCTCTTCCTGGTCCATCACCATACCGCTGGGAACATTTTCAAAGTAAAGACCTGGATTATTTACAACCAAAGAATCGTAGGTTCCGACTCCTCTCAAAAGAGATTCTGTTTCGCTACCGTTCCACTGAACTTCAAGCGACATTGCATATCTCCCACCAACAACATTAGAAGGTACGGTGGTATTCACTTCACAATAATTGTCGTCACATAATGTAGAAATATCAGTAGGTATTGCTTGAGTTGGCTCACCTAGATTATACCCCCTCGATGTAACATTTGTTTCATTCATCCAAGCAGCAGTAAAATTATCCGGTCCCAAGCTCTCTATACCACCTTGATCGCTTCTAATTTCTGTACCATTAATCAACGTTATGTTAGTTAGATAAGTTATATTTTCCGCGATGCTTCCGTTATGCCACCTGTCTCCATCAGATGTATTTATCCCATGTATCTCGACATTCAATTTATCAGTTAAATTTAGAGTTAAAGTAACATTAAATGTCTTATAAGGATAAGAAGGATTTGTTTGGTTTGTAGTATTAAAGAACAGCCATCCCTCATATCTTCCCGGAACATTGTTAGTCAAACTGGTGTTTATCGGTGCCGTAATGTTCAATAGCTTGCTTTCACCGGAGCCAATAGGCTGTGATGGCCAATCTATATCCAAAGTTATGTTGTTTGTTTTGGAATTCTTCTTCAAAAATCCCGATGAAGAGTTAACCCAATTTAAATCATAATCGCCTTTATTCTCAATGGTCAAATTCAACGTCTTTGAATTGCTACCCAATTTATCAAAACCTATATTATCTACTCCTATTTGTTTAGTAATTTCACCTAATCCATTATCTACTACCAAAAGGGAAGATTTGACATTGAAAGAAATGGGAACTACATAATTCCATCCTTCGGAGTTGTTATAGATCAATTCGCCGTTATAATTTCCATATAAAGAATTTTCAGGCACGCTAACGTTTACCTCCATTGGGTATCTATATCCACCTACATTCGTTCTGTTAAACGTATAACCACTATCTGTGAAGTTAGTCGAAACCCAACTTTCATTTACCCATACCTTTGTTTCTACCGTATAATTATTTAGTGAACCCTGTGTTTCATTCCTAACTGAGATGTTCCAATATCCATCATTGGAACTATCTATATTTCCAGAATAAACTATAAACTCCTCCATTTCGGAACCTGTAATATTGGCATTGGAAAACTTGTCAGTAGAGTTAGAAATACTGTTGTTATTGGGATCCGACAAAAACAAATCCCAGTCCGTAATATTTTCACTGTCCTCGTCATCCCAAACTACCGAAACCTTTAGTTTTTTGGCATATGATGGAACTAGGAGTGAGTAATCATCCGTTGTATTCATATTTTCCCAAGTCTTTTTCCTGTAAATTTCTTTGTATTCTTGAACATCGCCCAAAGTATCATTATACTTGTTCTCCAGGACAAATGTATCGGTTCCTGTTTCGGAAACATCTAAATTTCCCAAATCCAGAGCAGATTTTGTACTACCTAAAACAGTGTAAAATATATTCCCACGTAGCTTATCGTAGGAAGTGGAGTTACCAAAAATTCTTATTTCCCACATCGCTGATGTATCAGGTAACTCAACAAAATTTATTTTTTCTTTCGTTAGATCCTTATTTATTGACTTACCCACAAGATGTCCGGTATTATTAAAAACAAACACATCGAAATCAGATCCAAAATTATCCAAGGTAAATGTTGCCCCTGTTATATTTTCTATAGAACTTGTATTGAAATAGAAAGACTGATAATTTGAATCCGTAGAATCAAAAGCTGTTAAAAATGTAGCGTTCCTTGAATCGACATCCAAACTATTTTCAGAATTTATCGGTATATTCACAGTGGCACCAACATTCAAAACTTCATTTGAATTAGACGCCTGACTCACAGTGAAATTGCCACTATACTTACCTGGTGGACAGGAGTTAAGTGGTGTTATCTCAAACCACTCTTCTTGATTGAAACCTAATACGGAACTATTAGAGGTATAATGGGAATTATTTTTAACTAAAAATTTCAAAGTATTCTTGTTCTCATCAAAACAATCTCCATACCTAGCAGATAAGACATTATAATCCGCAAATCTGGAACTCTGGTAATTACTGCCCTCTATATCAGTACTTTCATTATCTATATTTAGTCTCAATGAATCAACATATGATTTCAATGTCAAGTTGGCAGAGGTCCAGTTAAATAAGACAGAGGAAGGTGATGCACTAAAATTTCTGCTCGTACTGTAAATTCCCGGATTATCGAAAACAATATCCATTGAACCTGCATTGTTGGAAGAATTTTCATAGAACAGAGAAGAATTATCGGTTATATTATAAATCACATTGTAAGTCCCTTCGTTTCCGCTGAATTTGAATTGAGTCCACCCAGAAGGATCGGTAAGATTGGAACCTTCTTCTATGGTCTGATTAACGTAGAAACTGACCGGGTAGTTGCTTATATTCAAATTAGTTATATTATCTGTTACTTTCACTCCTATGTTGGCATTTTCCGAAGTCCTATATGCGGGATAAGTTGAATAACTGCTGTTTATCTCGGACCAACCCCATGTGGTGAGGTTATCCTGAGTATAGTTATGGGCAGTACTTCCTGACTCCAAGGTTGAAGTAACGTTGATTCTGAACATGAGTTTACCTACAATTCCCGAGTTCTCTGTAGCAGAATAGTTCGTCCAGCTATCGTTGAAGGTTTGGTTTTTCAAATCTAAGCTTGATATACAGTTATTAGTTGAGTTATGTGTGCATGTTTGTATGTGATAAGTTCCTGTGGAGTTTAAGAAAAATACAGAAAAA
>JBDGUQ010000031.1:0-3350 GCA_042215785.1 Candidatus Aenigmatarchaeota archaeon | reverse complement strand
CCAAAGATTTCTGCAAAATGGAATGAGTCCGTAAACGTTACCAAGAAATCTTTGGATGACTATCTCTGTAGAACTTGGCATCACCATCGTAGGAGGTCGTGTTGTTGAAGTAGAGGCCTGTAGGAGGATCCACAAGTTTTACTCCAGCGGCTAAACTAAATGTTATTAACAGAAGACCTAATATAACAAAAACCACGAACTTCCTTTCCATCTGAGATACCCTTGAATCTTTAATACATAATAATTAACTAAGCATATTTAAAAATTACTACTAAACCGACTATTAAAACAACCAAAAAGACTGCACCAGGTAAAAAGTTGTCGAATTTATCAAACGATTCTCTTTTAGATTCTTTTTTAACATCTGTGCTCTCATTGGACTCAAATTTCATATCCAATGAATCGAGAATATTTTCAACTCCCACGTAATCACCACTTTCCAATTTACTCTTGGCATCTTCGATTTTCAATACGAGTTCTGTAGTATTGTATTCATCAATATTTGCCTCCAATATCTTTTTCTCCGCCTGATCCACTCTGTCCCTTAAATCTTCTCTAAAAGTCATGTTTCCCTCCTCTTCGATACATGTATGGTTTTCACAAGTCTTATTTTCATAACAGTCATCGTCAGAACAGCACTCATAGTGCACACAAGAATGATTCTTGATATATCCACATTCACATGTTACATTGACACAAGATCCTTCGGAACAAGTCTGATAACTCGAACAATTTACATCGGAAATACATTCGGGACTCGGAAACGAAATAGATCCAGACGAAGAACCACTGGACGGGGAATCATCTTCCTCACCACAAGATCTTGAAGACTGGTAAGTAGTACAGTTTCTGTAAATACAATCACCTGTTTGTGTACCATCAATACAGTCGCTCCAACTACATCCGGGATCACAGTATTCAACGATTGAAAATGCAGATAAATTAGTTGTATTTATTCCAACGGAGTTCGATCCAACTGTCGAATTCTGAATAACACTTTTCCATCCGGAGTCGCAGTCAGAAAGCGAGAAATTCCAATCGCCGCACCTCAAAATATCTGTTTTATTATCTATGACGGATGTATTGAAAGGTATTTCTATACTACCTCTTTCAAATGACATGTTGAAGAAAAATGAAGATACTTTATGGAAAATAAATGAATTATTGGTTATGTTTTCCAGAGAATTATTCTCTCTCCATCCAATTTCCTCTTCCATATCACTCGAAATATTCATACCGAAAAGGGTTACTGACACGTTATCCTCTATATTAAAATCCCAAATACCACCCGGAATTGTTAAATTTATTGAACTGTTCCTAACGGATTCTCTAATATTATTGGAACCCAAATAGTATATCTTCCAGGTCAAATTCTCGCCAAAGGAGTTATTGAGTTCGACCCTAACCTTCTCCGAAACCTCGAACGAACCAGAATAGTTGACGGAATTGCTCAGAGTATCGTTCACGAAGATCGTGAAATTGTAGGTCCCAACAGAACTGGTCTGATTAAATTCCGAATACCACTTCGATGAATTTGGATATTGATTTTGGGTTGAATTTATAAAATCTTTAGTCACTTGTATGGGTTGTGTCATATTCAGCCATACAGAATCAAAATTTTCCTCTGTTATGTTTGCAGATATGTTAAGAGTTTCGTTTACATAAACCAACGGCCCATCCGCCGAAACACCATCAATAACAGGATGAATACTCACATTAAATTGACTCGAATTGGTGCCATGTAAGCTAGCTGAATCATTCACATAAAATGTCACATTATGTTCCCCTTCAGGAACTGTTTCCTTAAAGTAAAAATACGTATCATTCAAAGGAGTTAAAGTGGAGTTTTGATCGTTATCTAAAGAATACAAACTCGTGTTAACTGGTTCACTTGAGGATACATTGAACCAGATAGAATTATTATTTTTTGTTTGGAACGGTGACTGTATGTATACAGAAGGCGGTGTCGAGTCAACTGAAAAATTAACTGAGGCAGAATTTACATTTCCATATGAATCGTTCACATTCAAAATAAATGAATAAAAACCATCATTAGTTACATTGAAAGTCTTATTGCCTGTTAAAACCGTTTCATCTGTTCCGTTTAAAGTATACCATATTGTTTGATTGGAAGAATCAGTGGTAAAGTTAAGGGGAAGATTATCCTTTCTTGTGTAAAACTTATCCTCGGGTTTGTCCAAAACTAAACTTGGTGGAATCAAATCATTGGATATTTGATGACTGGAAGCCAGATAGTATTCCTGGCTACCATCTACATCGCTTCCGTCCACATAAAAATTCTTTATGCCGGGAGCGGTATTATAAAGGAAAATCTGTTCCACTGAATCGTTTTTTCCGGTATCATAGCTTATATTGGAAGAATCGGTAAGAATTAGATTCAAATCATTATCAGTATACATATCTTCGGGCCAGTATAGTGTCAATACCGAGCGATTAGAAGTTACATTTATATTATACTGGTGGGTTTCGCCATTTGTTATGGAGCCATTTAAAGTCCTATTTATATTTTCAATAGCCTTTTTAGTATCTATCCTACCACTCCCGTACCAGCTATTCCTCTGTTCAAAACCATCGGTATTCATCCCGGTGGTATTTACGGAAGTAAGTAAGATAGTTTTAGCGAGATCGGGATCCGGATACTGACCGTGTATTTCTTCGTACCTTTCGTACAACAGGGCAGCCGTTCCGGCAACATGAGGAACAGCCTCCGAAGTACCTGCATACAAAACATGGTTATCATCCAAATAAGTAGAATAAATATTTGCACCCGGAGCAGTCAAATCTGGTTTTATCCTATTATCCGAAGTTGGTCCCCTCGATGAAAAACTACTAACTAAATCCGGATTTGGGACAGCTGTATCATTCACCGATCCAACTGCCAAAGATCTTTTCGCACACGCAGGAGTGGCTATAGTCTCATTTCCAAAACTATCACATTCGCCTTCATCTCCCCCCGGACCGCAATTTCCCGCAGCTGCTACGATCAACACCCCATTCTTGGTCGCGTTATCAACAGCATCTGCAAGCCTCCCTTCGTAGCAGTTTCCATTAGAACCCAAACTAAGTGTTATTATCTGTGCGCTGTTATTCACTGACCACTCAATACCTTGGATTATATCGGAAACGTTTCCGTTACCTTCGGAATTTAAAACCTTTACTGCGAACAGAGAAGAATTCCTTGCAACCCCATGATTATTATCGTTTCCTTTACCTCCAACTATACCGGCAATGCTTGTTCCATGACCGTCATCATCCGTAGCGTTATCATCTATATCATCATTATTGGGACAACAACCACCTGAACCGCTTTCATAACAATAACATTGTTC
>JBDGUQ010000119.1:8305-11531 GCA_042215785.1 Candidatus Aenigmatarchaeota archaeon | reverse complement strand
TCCATTGATGATGATCTAAAAATCTCCCATAAAGATGTTTCCCACCTGTACAAAAAAAGAGTAGAGGAGAACTTGATTAAAATAAAGACTAGAACCGGAAAGGAAATAACTGTAACAGAAGAACATCCACTATTAACCGAAGGTGGTTGGAGAGAATCTGAAAAATTAAAAAAAAGTAATAAAATTGGTATTGTAGAAGGTGACAGTGTTAATTTTGAAAAAATAAATAAAATTGAAAAAATTCCATATTCTGGGTGGGTATATGATCTAACAGTTCCAAAAACACATAACTTTATTGCAGGAAAAAATGGAGGAATTGTTTGTCATAATAGTTATACCAGCGCTGTAATAACAGAAGAGATGTGTAGACTACCAAAAAAAGTGCGAAAAAATCTTTCGTTTCTTTTAATAGATCCAATGGGAATTTACTGGAGTTTAAAGAATCCAAATGAAAAACAATATCAATTGCTAAATCAATGGGATCTGGAAGGTCAGAGTTTTGACGTTGATGTCTATATACCCCAGGGATTCAAGAAAGAATACAGGAGCGATGATATTCCTTTCGATGAAACTTATTCTATAACAGCTTCGAGTCTAGCAACAGAAGATTGGGCACTAGCTTTCGGAATAGATCTAATTGAACCCCTTGGTATACTTATGAGTAGAACTCTGAGTGAATTAGAAGAAGAAGGTAATTACACCATAGAAGATATTATTGAAAAAATAGGACAGGACGAAAGGGCCGATAAGGAAACAAAAGAAGCATTGGAAAACCTATTTATAACGGCAAAGGGGTGGGGTATCTTTTCTCAACGTGGAACCGATGTACGGGAAATTCTTTCTCCCGGAAAGGTGACCGTATTGGATGTTTCAAGATTTGGACAAGTATCGAGAGGTTGGAGTGTCAGGACCTTACTTGTTGCATTACTTTCAAGAAAAATCTACCAGGCAAGAGTAGCAGCAAGGAGGATAGAGGAAAAATCCAAAATAGAAGGAAGTAAAGTTGAAGATGTTCCCATGACATGGATCATAATGGACGAGGCACATAATTTTGCCCCAGCAGACGGCAAAGTAGCATCTACCGACCCATTAATTAGGATTGTTAAAGAAGGGAGGCAACCAGGTATA
Organism: Candidatus Aenigmatarchaeota archaeon; assembly: GCA_042215785.1. Lineage (GTDB taxonomy): Archaea > Aenigmatarchaeota > Aenigmatarchaeia > PWEA01 > JBDGUQ01 > JBDGUQ01. Next base: position 10,403 of record JBDGUQ010000119.1, on the reverse strand, counting down.
TCTACAATTTTCATTACACAGAGACCAAATAAACTTCATGAAGATGTTATTGCACAGGCCGATTTACTCCTTTCTCATAGATTAACTGCAAGACCAGATTTGGAAGCTTTGAGAAATATTATGCAGACCTATATGAACTTTGATATTCAAAAATACATAAATGATTTACCCCGTAAGAAGGGTTCAGCCATAGTGTTGGATGATAATTCAGAAAGGATATATTCAATGAGAGTAAGGCCGAGAATGAGCTGGCATGCTGGAGGAACACCCATAGCACTGGAACAGAAGAGCGAGTTTGAAGTATAATGAATTAGAAAATTGAATGTTTAGAATATTATAGTAAATATTGTTAACCAAAATCTTTTTCTAAATTCTATTTAATTTGATATACTTTGAGATAATAATGTAAATATTGGTAGATTTTATGGAAAAGGAATACGTAGACTTCCCGTTGATCAGGGAAAATAGTTTAGAGAAGAGACTATACCAGGAAACTATTTTCAACACTGCTGCAAATAATAACACCCTTTGTGTGTTACCTACAGGTATGGGTAAAACATTTATAGCCGTTCTTTTGGCGGCATATCGTATGAATAAACTTGGAGGAAAAATACTTTTTATGGCTCCCACGAGACCTTTGGTGGAACAACACAAAAAAACATTCAATGAAACTCTAGAAATAGCTGGAGATGATATGAAAGTTTTAACGGGCAAAGTTCGACCAGGTAAAAGAGAGAAAGAATACAAAAAAGGAATGTGCATATTCGCTACACCACAATGTATAAAAAATGATATAATTGCTGGCAGAGTAGATCTAAACGATTTTACCTTAATGATATTTGATGAATCACATAGAGCTGTAAAGGATTATCCCTACCCATTTATAGCCGAAATGTACATGAAAAAATCTGAAAATTCAAGAATCCTCGCATTAACAGCTTCTCCAGGGGGTGAAAGAAAGAAAATAGATCAGGTAAAGGAAAATCTCTATATAGATGAGGTCGAAATACGGACGGAAGAAGATAGTGATGTAAGGCCATATATACAAGATGTTGACATTAACTGGATTGAAGTTCACCTTCCAGAAGAATTTGAGAATATTAGGGGTTTACTAAAGAGAACTCTTAAAAGGAGATATAAGAAATTGAAAAAATGGGAATTCACAAATTCCACAAAGTTAGGAAAAAGGGATCTATTAGATATACAGGAACGATTGAGAAAAATTTTAGCAACTGAAAGAGATCCAAACCCCCTAGTATACCAGGGCATATCAAAAACAGCTGAGGCGCTTAAAATAGAACATTCTCTTATGCTTCTCGAAACTCAGGGATTAACATCGTTTCTACAATACATGAAAAGGTTAAGACAACAGGCAAAGGAAGGGAAAACAAGAGCAGCTAAAAGTGTCATGAAGGATGGAAATATAGAAGTAGCATATAGGAAGGCCAACGAACTTATTGAAGAAGGTGTGGAGCATCCCAAATTAGATAAATTACAAAAAGTCGTAATGAAGGAATATACAGATAAGGAAGACAGTAAAATAATAGTTTTTTCGCATTATAGAGATTCTGTTGACCTGATTAAGGAAAAATTGGGGAAAATTAAAGGATGCAAACCTTATGGTTTTGTAGGACAAGCCGGTGAATCCGGACTTTCACAAAGTGAACAGGTAGAAATTTTAGATAATTTCCGAGAAGGTAAATACAACTGTATAATATCCACCGCGGTTGGGGAAGAGGGGTTGGACATACCGGCAGTCGATTCGGTGATATTCTACGAACCAGTTCCTTCGGAAATAAGAGCTATCCAGAGAAGGGGGAGGACTGGAAGACAAAAATCGGGTAAGGTAACCATATTGATGACAAAGGACACGAGAGATGAAGGATACTATTGGAAGGCCAAACATAGAGAAAGAAAGATGAAAGGTATACTCAAGAATATGAGAAATGGAAACGATGAAAAAGAACAAAAAACATTAGGAGATTTTGAAGGGTAAAACCCTTCAAGTACCCTAATTTAAAATTTAATTGTATTTCATCCTATTTTCTTCAAAAGTTTTCCTGGTATTTTCATCCAATGCTTCAAAAACATCGGGAAG
>JBDGUQ010000119.1:2342-8295 GCA_042215785.1 Candidatus Aenigmatarchaeota archaeon | reverse complement strand
TCTTATCGTGACTTCTGAAATCCCTATAGCTTCTCTCATTTCTTTCATTGTAATCGGTTCTCCTTCAAGGAAATGAGATATATAAATTGTAGCTACAGCTAAGGACAATCTATTTCCGATGTTCACATCATCTTTAATCTCTTCCAGAATTTCTTCTGACTTGCTGGTTATACTGTTGTTGGAATCAAGTCTTTCCAGTATTTTTTCTTTGAGAATGTCTAAACCTCTTTCCCAACCTTCTTTGTCCTTAATTTTTCTGAATTCTCCTAATTCCTGGAGAATATCTTCCCTTCTGTTTTTCAAATCGGTATATGAGTTGGCGGCCATAATAATCACCATGATTTTTGATTTTTAAAGGAGAGAGGGAGATGTACACAAATAAAATGCAAAAAATTAAGGGGAAATTAAAAGGCCCCTTCTATTCCAATGCCGTCCTTTTTAAGTTGGTTTTCCACTTCTCTCATGACTTTTTGATTACCGCTTTCTATGATGTACTTCTTGAACCCACCATCTTCCATACTTTCGATGTTGACGGTCTCGAATCTATTTAAAATCTCTTTGGCCTTTTTATTGTCTTCGCCCTTGACAAATTTAGTTGCCGTTTTAAACCTTATAGGAATCATTACATACACACCCCAAAATTCTATATTTAACTCTCCTTTGAGAGTTAATATTATTATAAATACCAACCTTTATAAAGCTTTCGGTGTAAAGCTTCGTGTGCTTTACAGAAAGGGTCTTTGGGGCTTCTCAAAAACAATAGTACTTCCATTTCAATGGTCCGTAAAAGTTTATAAATATTAAATCAAAATATACAGTAGGTAATTTATATGAAAGGTGGATACCAAACACAGTGAACGAAGATTTTTGTTCCCAATCAGTTTTCTCTATGTTCTTCAAATACTTTTAAATAGAATTGTTTTAAAAAATAACTTAAATCTAGGAAGGTGATTTTAGTGAAAATCTTGACAATACATTCAGATCGTTTGGAAGTAGAACTAAAAGATAAAGCCATAAAAGATGTTGAAAAAGGTGAAAGTGGTAAAATAACCGAAGCTGAAAATGCTTTGGTTGTATTCACAGCTGTCGAGAAAGGAGATAAAAAAGATGATGAAACCATAAGTGAGAAGGCTGTTGATGAAATAGAAGACATATTCAACAAGGTAAATGCTGATGAAGTGGTTATTTACCCGTATGCACATTTGAGTTCAAACCTATCTTCACCTTCCACAGCGAAGGAAATATTGACAGAGATGTCGGAACTTTTACAAGAAAAAAATATCCCATCCAAAAGAGTTGCTTTCGGATGGTACAAGAGATTCGACCTTAATTGCAAGGGACATCCTCTATCCGAACTAAGCAGAGAATTGAAGCTAGGAGAAAAAGAAGAAACCAGAGAAGACAAAGTAAGTGAAATAGAAAGCAAATATTATGTCCTAACTCCCGAAGGAAAGGAAATGGAAATAGATATGGATGATCCTTCGTCACTAGAAAGAATAGAGGATGAAAATCTGAAAACATTTATAAAATCCGAAGAGATGTTGGGTCAGCCAAAGGAAATGCCACCATCCATAGAAAAGATGAAAGAACTGGAATTAGTAGACTATGAACCGGCCTCGGATTCGGGACACTTCAGATTTTATCCCAAGGGAACTATTTTATTTGACCTTTTGAAAATGTGGGCAGATGAAATAGCATTGAACAAATTAAATTCGGTAGAAATCGATACCCCTATTCTATATGACTGGAGTCAACCTGATATAAGGGAACAGGGGGGATCATTTCATCAAAGACACTACTCAGTATCGGTACCTGACAACGAAAACAAGGAATTCATTCTGCGATTTGCCGGTGATTTTGGCTTATTTAGAATAATGAGAGACTCAACTTTATCTTACAAAAACCTACCAATAAATGTATACGAATTTTCAAAAAGTTTCAGATATGAGCAAAAAGGTGAACTTTCCGGTCTGAGGAGATTGAGAGCCTTCCACATGCCAGATATACATAGTTTTGCTCGCGATATAGATCAGGGTTGGGACGTTTATGAAGACATATACAAAAACTACAATGATCACGCAGAAGGCGCTGATATCGATTTCACTATTGCTTTCAGGGTCGTTGAAGATTTTTACGAAGACAACAAGGATAAAATAATAGAAATGCTGAAATACTCGGGAAAACCAGCCCTTATAGAAGTTCTATCTGAGATGAAACACTATTGGGCAGTTAAGCATGAATTCCAAGGAATAGATTCTGTTGACGGCAATTTACAGTTATCCACAGTTCAACTAGATGTTGAAGACGCTGAAAGATACGGGATAACTTACACTAACGAAAAAAATGAACAGGAAGGTTGTATTATATGTCATTCTTCCATAGGCTCCATAGAAAGGTGGATATATGCTATCTTGGAAGATGCTTTGAAAGAAGAAAATCCAACTTTGCCGCTTTGGTTATCACCAATACAAGTGAGGTTATCGCCAGTTTCGGATGAACACATCGATTATTGCAAGAAACTAACAGAGAAATTTGAGAAGGAAAATATAAGGGTAGATATAGATGATAGATCCGAATCTGTATCCAGGAAAATTAGAGATGCTGAGAAGGGATGGATACCCTACACTTTGGTGATTGGAGAAAAGGAAGTCAATGGAAAAACACTTACAGTTAGAGAAAGGAAGTCAGGAAAGGAAATGGAAATGGAATTCGAAAAATTTCTAGAAAAGATAAAAGAAAAAACAAAAGGATTCCCTTACAAGCCTTTGAACTTATCAAAATTGTTATCTAAAAGGCCCAAATTTTATGGTTAATTTTTATGAAAAAAGTTTGGTTTATATTTGGAATTGGTATATTTTTACTTACGATTTCATTAATCGTTGGTATTCCTGAATTGGAAAAGGCCAAAGTTGCTAAGATAAATATAGTCGATCAGATTAATTATGGTTCATACTACACAGATCCAGAAACTGTAGGAAAAAATATAGAAAAGGCTTCAGGAGACCCTCTTACGGAAGCCTTTGTGTTTACTATAAATTCACCCGGTGGCAGTGTAGTTGCCAGTAAAAGTATCATGGAAATGATAAATAATATAAGAAAACCCACAGTATGTAAGATAAACGATATAGGAACCTCCGGGGCATACTGGATAGCAAGCGGCTGTGATATTATAGTAGCAGATTCCCTTTCGATGACTGGTGGAATCGGAGCAACGGCTTCTTACTTGGAATACTCCGGATTGTTTGAAAAGTATGGAATAAATTATGAAAGATTGGTGTCGGGTAAATATAAGGATACAGGAACACCGTACAGAAACTTGACGGAAAGAGAAAGGGGAAAATTGATGGACAAATTAAATAAAATACATGATGTATTTGTAAAATCGGTAAGTGAAAATAGAGGGTTGAATTATTCCTTTATGAAAAATATATCAGACGGATCGGTTTATCTAGGCAGCGAAGCTAAAGAATTGGGTCTCGTGGATTACTTGGGAGGAGAAGAAAAAGTTAGAGAAGTACTTCATAACAAGTTAGATAAAGAAATTAGATACGAGAATTACGGCAGAGATGTCTCACTTCTAGATTTATTTACCAGTGTCAAAAATAAAGATAGTTTATTAAAGAACTTTTTGTCGAATAAAGAAGAAAGGCTGCCACAGCTTAAATAGCCTTTTTTATTCTAGCTGATCCCAGTACATGTTAAATAGAGGTTTCAAAACTTGGCCTGTTGCATGGTTGCTTTTGCTCCAGAAAGACATGTCTTGTGTGGGATGAACTTTTTGGTCATGTGTAAGAGCAAATAATAGTTCATCGTCATCAACAAGGGCAAAACGCCCAGTAACACCTTCGAAACCTTCTGCATTTTTGGTATCCTTTATCTTTGCAAAATTAGATAAATTTTCAACTATATCTTGCAACTCTTCACCCAAAGGAGCAGCTATTCTGATATCAACTCCCCTATCAGCGGCTTTCTCCAAAAGAGGACCGTGTTTTGAATACAACTCCCTTAATCCTTCCTCGGACAAAAGAAAATGTGCCTCTTCTTTGGCATTCTTAAGCATAGTTTCTAGTTGTTCCATCATAGCCCTTCTACCCTTTAAAGTTCCAGTAACCTCACCGGGCTCCAACGTTTCCATACTTCCATCATGGATCCTTTTCATTTCCTTTAGAACGTCACTTCGTTTCAATTTATCAACCCTGTTGGCCATTTCCTTGTAATCACGTTCATGTCTCTTCTTGGTCCTTTCCAAAGCCTCCTCGGGCTCAACGGCAACATATTCGATTGGTTTAGTACTCTTAATAATAGCAAAGCCTTTATCTGACAAACTTTCCAAAACATCGTAAGTTCTACTTCTTGGAACTCCTGCCAACTCGCTTAATTTCCCTGCGGATGATGTTCCTTTGTTAAGAAGTGCAAGGTAAAGCTTTCTTTCATAGGAATTTAATCCCAAAGTTTCGAGAATATCCATTATATCTTGAGTCTCAACCAAATATATCACCATTTTATTTTAATTCAATGTCCTATAAATAAGTTATTGAATGCCAAAATATTTAAACCTTATACACATTTGTAACCACCAAACATTAACTACACTATTGTTCTTCGTACAAGCTTTTAAGTCTTTCAATTGTATCACAATCTTCTGGTCCCTTGTCCTCTCTGAAACTTTCCAACCTTGGAAATCTTAGAGCATATCCTGACGAATAATTCGGACTTTTCTGTATTTCATTATATTTCACTTCTATCACAACATCGGGCTTTATTTCGACTTCCCTACCACTCGCTTCCGTTATCAGAGGTTTCAATCTATTCGTCATCTCTTCTAACTGTTCTTCAGTTAAACCGGATCCCAGTTTACCTACTTCAAGGTATTCACCTGTATCAGGGTTCCTTATACCCAAAGAATAAGAACTTAACCAATTTCCTCTTTTGCCCGTCCCCCATTCTGCACCTATAATAACTAGATCTAAGGTTTCTAGAACGGGCTTCACTTTATACCAATATCCACTCTCTTTCCTGGTTTATATTCCGCGTTGAGATTCTTTATCATGAGGCCTTCCTGACCCGCATCCAACGCTTCCTTGTAAAACTTCTGAGCTTTCTCCAAATCATCTGTAACCAACTGTTTGGCTAGCCTTACCTCATCGGATTCCTTCACAATTTCCTCCAATTCCCCTCTTCTATCCCTCTGTGATTTATCCATTAAATTCTTCCCTTCAGCATAAACAACATCAAAGAGTTCCAGCCTAACGGGAATTTTATTTATCATTTCTTCGATATCATACTTTCTGTGAACTCTCCGACTTAGTTTTTGAAAGGGTACCAATTCCTTTCCATCGGAAGACAAACCAACTGCTTCCCCCTCAATAATACATTTATCAGTATCTATGGATTCTTTAACCATCCTGACCAGATCGGGGAATTGATGTGTAACATTCTCCAATCTTCGCGTAAAAACAGTTACCTCATCCCCATCCTTGTGTATTTGAGTTCTCATACCATCATATTTATATTCTATGGCCGGATCCTCGGCATTTTCAAGAGCTTCCTCCAAAGTTGGGGCATTCTCGGCCAGAATAACCTTAAAGGGTCTTCCAAGTTCAAGATCCACCTCTTTCAAACCCCCCTCTCCTTCAACCTTGGATATCCGGGAAACGTCACCATAGTCAGTAAGAAGATTGTGGGCATATTCAACATCTTCCGCCTCAACATCGAATGCTTTTGCAATCGAATCCCTGACAGTTCCTTCACCAACTCCAATTCTCATTTCTCCCAGCGCCGTTCTCACGACATATCTTGCCTCTTTAGGGGACGCAGAGACGAGCAATTCTTTGATGAGATCTTTCTTTCTATCTTGGGACCCCGTTCCCGTAACTTCGGGAAGTTTTCTTAGATTATCATAAACTTTACCCACAGTAAGTTTTTGAGATTGCAGCGTCCTCTGTCTCTTATT
>JBDGUQ010000119.1:0-2332 GCA_042215785.1 Candidatus Aenigmatarchaeota archaeon | reverse complement strand
CAAGGTCACCAATATCCTTGTATTTTTCCGTAACTTCACTCTTGGGTATACCAAATGCTGAAGATATAATTTCCTCCATTAGTTTACCGGCTATACCTAGATCCTTGTCGGTGGATATGGGAAATACACGGCCCATGGAAGCAAGGGTCAATTCTTCAATATCCTCTTCCTTGGCATCTTTCAACAATTCAGAAACAATATCCCTCTTCTCCAGATTCTTGGTCGTTGACTCCAACCTTTCGTAGTATTCGCATAGATCCTTGTATAGCATAGATATAATTAACCAGTGGAATTAATAAAAATGTAATCAATTTAAGGAAAGGAATAAAAAAGTTTATTTCTAAATTAAAATTGAAAATAGATGAAAATTAAAAGAAAAAATAAGGGTCGTTTGGTTGGATTTATAGATGCAGTAATAATGGGTGGAGCAGCAGCTTTTACCATTAAACAAGGAATTCCAAACTGGTATAGTGGAGTATTATCTTACTTAGCGGCGGATGGAATTTCTGATATGATAACGGGTAAACATCACTCTTTACTTATAAAAACCTCGGAATTGGGGTCCCGTGCTTTGGATAGAATTACTAATTATGATATGTTTGAAGATTATGCGGACTGGGCTAGAGAAGAATATATTAGAATGGAGGAAAATTCTGGAAAGATAGATGAAATTAAAATACCTCTTGGAGAAAAGTCCAAAAAACTTTATTATTCCCTATGTGATAAATTTGAAGATATGAGAAAATACTAATTCTTTATCCGGGAAGGGCAATTCAGGTAATGGAATTGGAATCTGGCCTTCGGATAACATAATAGAAAATTATAGTTCCAAACACTTAAAATTAAAGGATTTCTACGTTAATTTTTATTACCTTTGATTTTAATTGTATTTTTCTCAAAATATCCACATAGATAACTTAGAGGACATTCCTTACATTCAGGTTTTTTCTTACAATGATTCTTGGCTAATTCCACCAACAACGCATGATATTCTTTGTATATTTCCACATCTTCGTGTAAATTATCTTCCAAAAATGATTTGATCTCATTATAGGATTCACCAATATCCATACCAATCCTTTTGAAAATTCTTTTTGTGTATGCATCCACAACAAAAGAAGGTTTATGTGCAGAATATAGAATTATCGAATCAGCAGTTTCTTTGCCAATCCCTTTAATATTCAACAATTCTTTCCTTAATTCATCAATGTTTTTATCCTCGAAAAAATCTTCCAAAGAACTAGCAGATTCATATATTTGCTTCGAAATCCTTTTCAATCTCCTTGCCTTTTGTCTGTAAAAACCCGAAGGTCTTATTATTTGCTGCAATTTGTCCTCTTTTATTTCAATTATATTTTCCATACTCAGAATTTCCTCTTGTTTCATCCTGTTAATGACTTTCTCCACATTCTTCCACGAAGTATTCTGAGTCAGAATTGCACCTACTATGACCTCAAAATTTGAATCAGCTGGCCACCATTCTTGTTCTCCAAAATTTTCCAATAAAACATCATATATTTCTTCTAATTTATCCATCCAAACACTCCCACTAACATAGAATATAACCAATTCAAATTATTAAAAATAAAAAAACTGAATAACATCTTTATTCATGAAGATAGAAATTTTAAAAGGTGATATCACTGAAATAGAAGCCGTTGCTATCGTAAACGCTGCCGATTCTCATTTAAGTATGGGAGGTGGCGTAGCTCGGGCCATTCGGAAAGCCGGTGGACATGATTTCTATTTAAAGTCTAGAAAAATATTAGAACAGAAATATTCCAATGGACTTCCAACAGGGGAAGCGTTGATTACTCCATCGAAAAAGATGGATAATTGTAAATATGTAATACATACCGTAGGTCCCAGATATGGATTAGATAAACCGGAAGATGAGCTATTGAGGAAAGCGTATAATAGTAGTTTGGTGACAGCAGAGAAAAATAATATAAAATCCATCGCATTCCCATCGATTTCAACAGGCATATTCGGCTATCCAATAGGGGAAGCTGTAAAAATAGTTAAAAATACGTTGGATAATTGGAATCATGATCTTCCGAAAACAGTAAAATTGATATTACACTCTCAGGAAGATTATGAGATATACAGAAAGGAGTTTGAATAGAACTTTTTTATTCCAAACAATTAAACAAAACATAGAGGTGATTATATGGCCGAAGAAAAGAATTTTAATCTAATCAATAGTTTCCTAAAGAGTTTAGCCGGAAAGGAAGAAAGTCTATCACTCAAACTTGATGGTTTAACGCTAAAGGCGGGCAGCTTTGAGATTGAATTTCATGGTGAGGTTGAACTGGATATTAAAACATAGGGT
>JBDGUQ010000019.1:0-11766 GCA_042215785.1 Candidatus Aenigmatarchaeota archaeon | reverse complement strand
ATATTTCTTCTGGTTTCACTCATGTAATCTCCATACCACACTTCCTTCAAAGCTTTATCCCTTACATTAATTCCTGTATCAGTGAAGACATCACAAAAATTGACGTTTCCATCACACTTTATGACCATGTGAAAAAATGGTTGATAACAGGGGATGGAAAATATACCATCTTCATTCTCTGAATCCGTTTGAACAACTTTCTCCATTTCATTGGTTCCCTCTATCAATTCATCATCTAGATTACCTCTCAAAAAATCGAAGTTATTATCTATTCCGCATTCTCTACATCTTGAAACAAGATCAGGAAAATAGTCTTCTTTGAACTCTTTCATTTGATCTCTATTTAATTTGAGTTTTTTCCCCAGTTCAGAATAAACTATCAAAGGTTCTACAAACCAGTAACTCACACCCAACTCATTTAAATATTCAACCATTTCGGGAAGTTTTTTGTAATTCTCGGTTGACAGAACTGTATTTACCCTTATCTCGGGCTTTTCACTCTTGAAAATTTCTTTGTAATTATTAAAATTTTTAATTGTTCTCGTAACTTTCTTGAAAGTTTTTTCCTTGCCTCTCAAATAATCATGAGTCTTTGAATTGGGACCATCTATAGAAAAATGAATAACATCCCAATTCATACCTATAACTCTCTTTATCATATCCTGATCGAATTGTGTTCCGTTATCAGTCAATATCCCATACATATGATGTTTTTTTATTCTCTCCATTACGGGTAAAGTTCTTTCGGGAAGATAAAGTGGTTCTCCTCCGCCAGCAATATGCCACTCCCTTACACCCAAATCAGCAGCTTCATCAACTATCTCTAGCCATTTCCCAGTAGACATTTCTATCTTCTTCGAATGCTCATTCATTTCTTCATAATTATCTGCAGCCCTTCTTGAACAAGAAAGACATCTAAGGTTACATCTCCTATGTAGTTCAACATCAATTTTCCAAGGACCTGGCTTTCTGCCTTTAAACCATCCAAGTATCCGTTTTATTTTTGACTTTTCATGACTATTCATCAACGTCACCAACCTCTGCAAAAAACATATCTATGGGCTTTGGTTTGCCAAAATAATGTCTGATCACATTATCAAGTGTCTTATATGAGTATTTCCTGAATTCCTTTATTTCTGACCAATTCCTTCCGCCAATCTCTTCGAACTTGAGGGATTCCTTTCCTAGTGGGCCAGAAACCTTTTTTAACTTAATATTCATTTCTTTGGGATTATCAATAAATTTTCCATCCAAAAAGAATTTATTCAAGAATGACGATTCTATATATCGATTATTTTTCCTTAAAAAATTATATGTTTCCCGAACATCTTTTCTCCTTTCCCAAGGAAAGCCACAGATTAGGGTGAGTATATTTTCGATACCTAAATCATAAGATCTTTCAAGTATCTTTTCGGCCTTCTTCTCATCGATCTTTTTATTCAAATATATTCTCATTTTATCACTCCCATTTTCCAGTCCGAATATTAGTCTCTTAACGCCAGACTTCTTAAGATTTTCCAAAGAATCCACGGATATATTTCTAAAATCAGCTGAAGTACTATACATCATTCTGACATCCTTCTTGATAATCTCATTTGCAAATTCTATTGGTTTCACAATCTCACTGTCAAGTAACATGAAATATTTAGTATCATATTTCTCTGAGAGTTCTTTTATCTCTCTAACAGCTTTCTTCCTGTCCTTAATAGTAAAATTGTTTTCTCTAGATTGAGAACAATGAGCACAGTTATGTGGACAGCCTCTCATTGAAAAGTAAGGCAATATAAGAAATTCTTTACCTGTTCTTCTTCCAATTACTTCTTTATAAAGCTCTATGGGAAGTCCTTCAAAAACTGGCTTTGTTACAATAGACTTTTCTTCTTCAGTACGATTTCCATGTCTATAAATATGTTTATCATTTTCTATGTGAGATATACCATCCAGATCTTCCATATTACCATTTTCATATTTTTTTAAGAATCGAAGAAGATTGACTTCCCCCAGAGAAGTTCTCGAATCACCAATTATTCTATAATCAACATAACCACTCCTGAGTATCTTTTCATCTACCCCAGCTCTAATATTACCGCCAATTATCACTATTGGATCCTCGCTCTCCTTAATGAGTTTTGACAAAACTATAGGAAGAGTTATTGAAGAAAAGTTATTGCTGTTCATTATCGAAAGACCTATAACATCAAATTTCTTTATATCAGTTAATTGCAAAATTTTACGTGCTTCATTTTCTAAAGACGGCACAAATTTATTAGAAAGAATTTCCATTAAATTTTCTTTTTTATCAAATATTCCAAGATTTATATTATCCTCACCGATAAACAGATTCTTCACTTCAGTCTTTATAGAAAGATCATCTTGTTCTACATTCATTCCATTATTTTCCAAATAACCCTTCAATGTTGCTGTGCTGAGAGGTGGTATTATCGGATTTTGAGAATTTTCACCGCTTACATTTGTTTGATGAAGAGGTAAGGAAAGTAATTTCAGTTTCATTGACCTCACACCCAGTTTTTTATCCTATCAATAGTACCTTTGTTTTTTAATTTCTCTCTTATTTCTTCTTGATCTACTATAACACCTGAAGAACACGTGGAACAATAATCCATTAAATCTCGATTTATCATATTTTTTCTCAAATTTTCGAAGTACTCGCCAAACCATATTTTTTCCAGACTTTTCTCGTGAATTTCTGGAGTCCCCGCATCGTTGTCACATAACCTACATGGAACAACCCTTCCACTAACTCTAATTTCCAATGACAACCAGGGAGAATAACAGGGTGCGTTAACTATATTCTTTTCTGCATTAGCAACTTTGTCCTCCAATACTTCTTGAGAATCTCCGTCTTTATCCACCAACTTCTTCTGACCCTTTAGATTTCCTAAATTAGTGTGCACATTATACTTTTTAGAAACTTTCAGCGCCTTGTCTATGTAGTAATCTAAAATCTCGATTTGTTTCTCACTTAACTTCAAATGTTCTGCTTCTTCCGACCATGGCAACATGGGTTCAAAATTAACGCCATCACAACCCCATTTAGCTCCCATCTTTATCATATCCTTGAGTTTCGTATAATTCTTGCTGTTCAACACTGCATGTATACTATAGTTTGGGTTTTTCTTACCAAGCTCTTCCTTATATTTTCTGAAAAGATTCACATTTTTCTTGACTTTGTCAAACGATCCATCTACCTGAGTTAAGTAATCATGTGTCTCCGCATCGGGTCCTTCCACTGAAAACAAAATTTGATCCCATTCCAATTCGACCAATTTTTTAATCTGTTCCTCTGTAAATCCTGTTCCATTAGTTGTGATTGAACCGTACATTCCATATTCTTTAATCAATTTCAACATGGGGTAAGTTTTTTCCATATTTGCAGTCGGTTCCCAACCTCCAGCGACCTGCCATTCCCTGACCCCCAAAGCAGCTCCTTCCTTTACTATTTCTTTCAATCTCTCCTTGCTCAGAAGATTATCATACGAACACCATTCCAACCTTTTTTCATCTCTTTGCCAGCAAAATCTACATTTGAGATTGCAACATGCAGTAGGTTCTATGTCTATCCTAACAGGTCCACACTTCTCTCCTCTCGACCATTTTTTCAACCTTTTTACCGAAATCTTTCTGCTCTCCTTCTTCATATTAAACAACCTTCTTCAATTCCCTCCGTATCCTCTTATTTTCCAAATTAACGGGAACACAACAATTTTCACAGTAAGAAAACAAATTATGGTTCAGTAATCTTCTCCTTGTTTTTTCGAAATAATCACCAAACCAAACTTCTTCCAATGTCTTGCCCTTTATCTGGTCGCCCCCCTTACCTCCAAACATAGAACACTGTGCAACCTTACCTGTAGGTAAAATCACCATATTATACCATGGCTCGAAGCATGGTACTGAAATAAAATCGTTTTTATTTTGGGTTTCTTCCTCCATGACTTTATCCATTTCGTTCGTCCTTTCAACAATATCATTATCTATAAAGGTTTCTATATTCGTATAAATATTGTATTTGTCGGCTAACCTTTTAGCTTTTCTTATGGATTCGTTCAATTCCTCCCGTCTGCCCTCAAGTTTACATTCATTACCAACATCGGAAAAAACCGTCATTGGCTGAAGTTGAATATCTTCTCCCCCACAAGAATAGATAAGTTCTATCAGTTCCGATAACTGATTATAATTTCTGTTTGTAAGGACCGTATTAAACCTGATTTTAGGTTTTTCTGAATTATATTCATCTTTCAATCTATTCAATTCTGATAGCATTTTCTTGACCTTTCCAAATGTACCTTCTCTATCCCTCAAATAATCGTGAGTTTTTGCATCCGCCCCATCAACAGAAACTGTAAATATGTCCCAATCAATCTGAACCATCTTTTCTAATATATTTTCGTCAAAGAGAGTGCCATTAGTTATTAGCAAACCGTGCATACTATTATCCTTTATTTTTTCCATTAATTCAAGTGTAATATCCTTCCTAACCAATGGTTCTCCACTGCCCGGAATCCTCACCTCCCTAATATCAAGTGATTTTGCTTCCACTAATATTTCCAATAGTTTTTTATCGGAGATTTCTTCGTTGAGGTTAGGTTCGAACCCCCTTTGCCAGCAAAATCTACAATTCAAATTACATCTATTAGTTACATTCAATTCTAATGTATATGGATTTGCTTCTCCACCTTCCGACCATTTCCTTATCCTGTTAATTTTCTCATCCATTTATAGGACCCCAAAAACTTATTTTTAAATTCCAAAGGCAATCTATTTTCTGAATATTCCTTCAATTTTCTTCTTATTTCCTCGTTACTTTTTAAGACGACAACACTACATTTAGAACAATAATCCGGAATCTTCTTCTTGAGCATTTCTCTCCTTTTCTCATTGAATTTCTCACTGAACCACACTTCTTTCAAAGACTTATCATGTATATACAAACCATCTTCAAATGTAGAACAGCAGCCAGCCAGTCCCGAACCCTTTATACCCATCAAATACCACGGTTGGTAACATGGTGCACCCAAAAACCCGGATCTACTATTTTCCACCTTATTCAGTACCCTCTCATCGAAAGAATCCTTCTTAATTGAATACTTGTCAAGATATTCGTCCACATTTGTATTTATCCCACGCACATCTGCAAGTTTCTTTGCCTTTCTTATATGTTTCTTCATGGCAACTCTCTCTTCGCTGTTCAACTCCATTCTGATCTCGGAAGTATAACCCGGATAAATAGGTTCAAAGTAAACAAGCTGGCTCCCAGCATTATAAGCAAGTTCAACCATCTCTTCTAATTTATTGTGATTTTGTCTGGTTATAATAGTATTGTAACCCAAAAAAGGTATTTTCTTGCCTTTTTTTATCTTACACTTGTGAATCATCTTGGATGTCCTGATAGAATTCATGAAAGCTTCTTTTCCTTGCCTAATAAAATCATGGGTTCGAGCATCGGGAGCATCAATACTTATCTGTACCTGGTCCCACCCGATCTCGACAAGTTTTTCCACATCTCCTTCGTCAAATAAAGTCCCATTTGTAGTCAGTTGTCCCCACATACCATGTTTCTTAATCCTTTCTAGAACCCTCATTGTGGTTTCTTTCCTTATCATCGGCTCGCCCCCACCAGAGATGATCCACTCCTTGACGCCCAATTCTGCAGCTTCATCTACTACATCCAATAATTTCTCTTCGGAAAGTTCCATCTCAGGTTGGATTTCGTTGTCTCCCTTTCTCCAGCAAAATCTGCAGTCCAAATTGCACCTATCAGTGGGATGCAGTTCCATCCTCACCGGCCCCCTTTTTCTTCCCTCTTTCCAATCATAAATCCTTTTTACCTTCGAATTCATATTTAGAGCTCATCTCCTCGTAAATATCATTATATTCATCAATAAAATCAGGTAAACACTCTCTACATCTCTTTTGAAAATTTCTCTTCTTCATTTCTTCCCTGAACTCCTCTATCTTTTCTCCATTCCATATGGAACGGAAACTCTTTTCCTTAACATTACCAAGTAAATTCTTGTAATAAGAAGCAAGTGTACAACAAACCATCACATCACCGGAAGCATTGATAAAGGCCATTTCCCAGGGAGCGAAACAAAATCTGGGAGGCTTCTTATCAAACACACCGTATTCAATAATTTTTCCTAGATTAGAACCTACACTAGAACCTTCCAAAATTTTTTCCGACTTCTTGAGCTGTTCATATATTTGTCCCTCTTTCATATTTTCCAAACTTAGGAACTCGTTGGATTTCCACACATTCAGAACAGAAAAATTATGGTAATCCAAATCGAGTCCATCGGTCAATTTAACTAATTTAGACAATTCAGATAGGTTTTTACTTGTCAGGACCGTCGAAAAGCCAACCGTTGCATTATTGTCCATCTTCCTATATTTTTCCACCACATCAATAACTTTATCGAAAACACCTTCTCCCCTTATATAATCATTTGTCTCTTTAAGTCCATCTAACGAGAACAAAATCTCATCCAGTCCCAACTCGACCAGCTTTCTTATTTTACTTTCATCCAGAAGTGTACCGTTTGATGTGAGACTAATCTCGAATCCATAATCTTTTGCAATTCCAATCATTTCAAAGATGTCGTCACGGAAAAAGGGTTCTCCACCGCCTGTAAAGTCAATTCTGTTAACACCCAAATCCTTACAATCTCCCAATATCTCATTTATCTTATCCAGAGAAAGTCCTCTTTCAAATTCTCCTTGATTTTTGTTCATTCTCCAACAAGTCTTGCAATTAAGATTACACCTATCTGTAGGACTTATCATCACAACTCTAGGTCCAATTTTTTTTCCATTTTTTATGGCTTCGACCAATTTTTGAATCCTTTCCATAAAATCAATCCACAAAATTTTCAAAAAGATCTATCAGGCGGGCTTTCCTGTAGCATAACATCATACAAGGCCTTTCACAATTTTTTATCCTCTTCCTAGTTTCTTTGAACTCCTTGGATTTCCAAAGATTTTCAATACTATCATCCTTCACATTTATATTGGGACCAAATCCACATATGCTAATATCCCCATAGGGATCTATGTTCAGACCCATGTACCCTGCTAAACATTTTCCGGGCTTGAAATCCTGTTTCCTTTCAAAATACTTTGGAACCAATTCAAAATACCTCTTGCTATTGTTTATAATACCATATCTATTCTTGAGCTCTATTAATTTTCCCATTATTTCTTTCAGCCTTGGAATTCTATCCTCATTTATCCAAAGATCATTGTCATAAAGACCATCTTTTTCCCTGTATGTGTTATCAGGTACTACAGCTTGATAAAATATCTCATCCAAACCCTTTGATCTCACAATTTCATGTATACCTGGGAGTTCTTCGAAATTGTATGACATTATAACCGTATTGATATCGATCTTGATTTCATCATCACTTCTTAACCCGAGCATACTATCTATAGAATCTATAACTTTCCCATAGACTTTTTTCCCTCTAATTTTGTTATGGGTAGAGGGTTGTGCGCCATCCAAGGAGAAAGCTATTCTATCCAAACCAGAATCAAGGAGCCTCTGAGGAGTTTCTTCCTCAAACAAAACTCCACTCGTAACTAGAGTTGTATGTAAATCCCTCTCTCTGCAATATCTAATCATTTCCAGAGTATCTTCCATTCTCACCAGGGCTTCTCCGCCCACAAAACTCACGTATTTCTCATTATCATTCCATTCAACAATTTCATCCACAACCCTCTTTAGTTCTTCGAGAGTTAGCTCCTCTCTATCTTTCTGGTTATCCGGAATATTGCACATTTTACACCTTAAAGGACACCGATTGGTCATTTGAAAATTTATTTCGGTTGGTTGGGAAAACGGATAGTTTAACTCGTAAGATAGTACATGTAATAAATATTGTTTGATTAAATTCATTTTATTTTTCATCTGCTATCGATGCCTCAAAATGAGTTCTCAACATATCTTCCAAATCTAGTTTTCTATAACACAAAAGAAGGCAGGGTCTCGTACATTTTTTAGCGTTTTTTCTCAGCTTTTTATATTCCGGACCCTTCCACACATCCTGAATCATTTCCTCGCTCAAATCAATATCCGAATCAAAACCACAGAAATCGATTCCACCATACGGATCTATATGAATAACTTCGTAACCTGCCATACATTTACCATATTTGAACCCGTCCTTTTTTCTGAAATATTCCGGCATTTTTTTCAGGTATTTCTTGGTATTTCTAATATCACCTGTTTCACTCTTCAATTCCACCAACTTTTTGACAATCCTTTCCAATTCTCTTGATTCTCCGGGGTTTAACCACAAATCATCATTGTAAGACTGATCTATATTAAAACTATTGTCAGGCAGAAGAGCCTGATAACTAATGAAATCAAAATTACTATCTTTCATGAATTCATAGATATTTACCAGGTCCTCGTAATTTTTATTCAAAACAACAGTAGCAAATTCGTATTCTATATTGCCTCTCAAGTATCTATATTTATTCAAATTTTCTATAGCCATTAAAATCTTTTCAAATGAACCATCACCCCTTATATTATCATTAATTTTTCTTGTGGATCCATCTACTGAAAGAGATATCCTATCAACCCCTGTATTCAAAACTTCCTTTGTGACTTCTTCGTCCAAAAAGTAACCATTGGTCATTAGATCTATTTCAACGCCTTTCTCATGAGCATATCTCATAAGTTCTAATGTTTTTTCTTTTTTGGTAAGGGTTTCACCACCAGAAAAACTTATTTGATCTATGCCCCAGTCAACTACTTGATCTACTATTTCCTTCCACTGTTCAATATCCAACTCCTCCCTATCAACATCGTCATTATCAGGAATACTACACATCTGACAATTTAGAGGACAGGAAAAGGTAGTCGCTATATTAACCCTTTCTGGTTTGACCAGTGGATAATCCAAATAATAGGAAAGTGTTTTCAATACATAATCCTTGACGACCTGAAATTTATTGTCATATTTCATTTAACCACTTCTCTAAGAAAATTCTTCACGCTAACCTTTGGAAAACAGAGCATTAGGCATGGTCTCTTGCAGTTCTTTATTTTAAGTCTTGTTATAAAGAAATTTATACTTCTCCATATACCCTTGATACTTCTTTCCTTGACATTCATCGGTCTTAGATCAAAGGAGGGTCCCTTTCCACATACATCAACATTACCGTTGGGCTTAATATACATATACGATTGGCCGGCCAAACATTTACCTTTGTGAAATTCCTCCTTCTTTTCGAAATACTCCGGCATGTTTCTCAATAAAAATTCAGAAGAACCTATTCTGCCATTTACCGACCTTTTTATATCCAAGAGATCCTCTGTTACTTCCTTCAATTTATCCATTTCGTCTTCATGAACCCAGAACTCATCTCCTTCATAATCAACCTTTCCCATGAAAGAATTATCGGGGACATATGGATTATAATTGACTTCATGAAGATCTCTTTCCAAAACCAGATCGTGGATATCAACCAGTTCATCCAGATTCTTACTTGTAACTACAGTTGTGATTCCAATTTTTAAATCGGAAGATTTCCTTTTCTTCCATTTCAATAAATTATCCAATGCTCTCTTTACCCCATTATAAGAGCCATCATCTCTTATTTCATCATTAGTATCTTTTCTTATTCCATCCAAAGAAACTGATATAAAATCCAAACCAGACCCAACAATTTCAGCTGCTACTCCATCATTTATCAATATCCCATTCGTAGTCATGTAAGTAGTTAAATTTTTCTCTTTAGCAATCTTTATACTTTCAATCAGGTCGTTCTTTCTTAAAAGTGGCTCTCCTCCAGCAAAACTGACACCTATATCTCCCCACTCACCTATTTCACCTATTAATCTCTTCAACTGCTCTTGTTTCAAATGTTCCTTGAAATTAGGACTGTCCACTCTTGTATTGCAAATACTGCAATCCAAATTACATCCGTGAGTTAAACCTATGTTTATCATCTCGGGCTTGGAAAGGGGCAAATTAGTGTAATAAGACAAAAGCCTGAGACCTATATCTTTTTTATCCATCCTCAAAACCTTTTGATATTTTTCTCAATCCAAACAAGCGACCCATCGATCTAGCAATATCAATTTTTTCTTTCAGGTCATTCAACCCATAAATACTGTAACCCTTCTGCATAAATTTAATAGGTATGACCTTTTCTATTTCTTCTTTGAAATTATTCAAGTAACCAAAATTTCCAGCAATTCGCAGTCTTTCAATTTCCGAAAATCCCTGCCAGAAAGATCTTTTGACTAAATAATTCTCAGTCAGTTGGTGTTCGTCAATATAATGGTCCACGACCGAATCGGGTTCGTAGATCACCTTATAATTCTTATCCATTATTTTTATCTGTAAAAATGTTTCTTCTCCGCCCATGAGATTTCCTTCACTTCTGCCCAAATTCTCAGGGAAATAACCGACTTCTTCGAATACCTTTTTTCTGAAGGAAATATTGCACCCCCATATTAGGGGAGACCTGATCTCACCTGCTTCTTCCCATTTTATAAATGTAGCTCCTACCAATCCAAAAAGTATATGTTCGTCTAGATCTTTAACCTCATCTGGAATTTCATTTTTAAATTGAGGAATAACTTTTCCACCGACACACATAACTTCTCTGTCATCGTAATGTTTGACTAGATTCTTTAACCAATTTTCATGTGCCACAGCATCATCGTCGATAAAGGCCACTACGTCTCCTTCGGACTTTTTAATGCCTAAGTTTCTTTGCACTGAAAGGTTTTTTTTATTGGAAACGAAATAATTGACATCATAATTTTCTAGTTCAGTCTTAATCTCGGTGTTGGATATTAAAATTATTTCAAAATCCTCATATGTCTGCTTCTCCAGAGATTTCAGACATGGACCCAAATCCCTTTTGACACTGGTACTTATTATAACAGAAACTTTCAACAAAAATCAGTCCTCCTTTATTAATTTCCCAAATTTGGACTCCCCTATCGTAGAACCTAGCCTGTAACTTATAGAATTTTTTATTTCTCTTAGTTCTTCTTTAAGAATTTCTATTTCCTGGTCCCTCTCCTTTATAATATTTTCCCTTTCGCTCTTTATACTGTTGATTTTACTTTTCATCTCATCTCTCATACTGTTGATTTTACTTTCATTCTCCCTCTTTAATCTTTCATTTTCATCTAAAATCTCTCTTATCTTACTGTTACTTTCTTTCCTTAAAGACTCGATCTTCGCATCTCTGTTTCTCTTGATCTTTTCTATTTCCCTTTTTAATCCTTCATTCTTCAAACGAAACTCATTGACTTTTTTCTCTTTCTCTTCGAGAATCTCATTTTTTTCATTCTCAATCTGGTTTTTCTCTTTTCTAAGATCGTTAACCTTCTCTGACAAATCTTCCTTGTGTTTCTTTAGCCCTCGTATTTTTTCCTTATATTCCTCTTTTAATTTATCTAGGTGGTCATCCAAAACTTCTATATCCTTTTCTTTTAATTTTACTTCGCTCTCCTTTTCCTGAATTAGATTTTTCAAGCCGTTAATCCAAGAAAGGTAAAAGAAATTTTCTTCATTTTTATATCCCACTTTTGCATTATTAAGAATCTCACTCTCATTGGAAAAGAGGTCAACTCTTCCAAAATTCATTATAAAATTGGTTGAATGATCGAAAAACTCCACTAACTTACTGCTGTAATCCAAATCTATGGAATTCTTGTAATTAATATTTTCATTGAGAAATCCTTCAATCAATTTTTCAGCATCTTTAATTCTATCA
>JBDGUQ010000140.1:0-12131 GCA_042215785.1 Candidatus Aenigmatarchaeota archaeon | reverse complement strand
ATGATTGTAGTCACTGTATAGTGTAAGTTAAGATTTATATATCATTGAAATATTACATTATTATATGATAGATTCTAGAGAATTATATAAAAACATGCTAACCCCTCTTAAAGGTAAAATAAGAAAATTTAATTTTGTAGGCTTTGATGTTGAGACAAATATTAATAAAGATGGTACACAAGAATTTTATTCAGGAGGGTTATATTGGTACGATAATGGTATAAAATGTAGGGCTTATTTTTCTCCAGATAAAGATACTCGATATACACGTTTTACTGGTAAAATTCCTGAAATTTATGATTATAAAGGAAAAAAACCAGTGTATCAAAGATTGGTTGATTTTATGTGTGCAAGAAAATTTAAGAATCATTATATAGTAGCAACAAATCTAGGTTTTGATTTAACCCAGTTATTCTGGGATACTGAATATTGGCAAAAAATACATTTTTTAAAACGGGGTTCTGATATTTTGTTCGCTTCTTATAATTTAGGTAAAAATAATGGAAAAATAAAATTCATTGATACTTTTAATTATTTACCTGCTTCAGTTGAAAATCTAGGAAAAATATTAGAAAAACCAAAACTTGATAAGCCATCATTTTGGAAGCCTATTTATGAAGATGATAAAATAATAGATTATGAGGTTCCAAAACCAAAAAACCAAAAAGAAAAAGATGAGTTAATGACTTATAATCTAAGAGATTGTGAGATAAGTTGCGATTTTGCTTATTTTTTACAATCAGGATTTAATGAAGCCGGTGGAAATATGAAAACAACTGTTGCATCTACATCATTAGACACATTCAGGAGGGGATATTTGAAAAATCCATTAATAAAAGAATCTTTTATTTTAAAAAAAAATGTAAAACCTTTAATTTTTGACGCTTATTATGGAGGTAGGACTGAGACATTTAAGAGAGGTCAATTTAAAGGAAAAATAAATTGTTACGACATAAATTCATTGTATCCATCAGTAATGTACGATTATGAAGTTCCAATCCCTCAATCAGTAAAAATACCAAAAAAACCATCAATAGATTTTATTAAGGATTATGAAGGGGTGACAAAATGCAAAGTTAAGGTTGATTATATGAAATACCCGATATTACCATACCGTAAAGACGGAAAACTTATATTCCCTATTGGAGAATTTATTGGAACTTTTAATCATAATGAATTACGATTCGCTTTGAAAAAAGGATATAAAATAATAGAAATGTATGAGCAAATATATTATACAAAATCAGAAAAATTGTTTAAAAATTATATTGAAAAATTATATGATAAAAGACAAGAATATAAGAGTATTAATTCCCCAATGGAATTAGTACAAAAATCATTAATGAACTCATTATATGGTAAATTTTCTCAGAGGTATATGACACAGTTAAAATTAAAAAGAATAAAAGATTTAGATGATCAAGAGAAAGAAGATATTTTGTTTGGGGATATCGATGAAAGAAATATAGAGATTATAGGGGATTATATATCTGAGAAAATTAATAGTGAGTTTGATGGATTATTTTCTTTTCCAATTTTAAGTTCTTATATAAGTTCATGGGCAAGATTAAGAATGTATGAATATATTGAGAAGAATGATCCTTTTTATATGGATACTGATTCGATTTTCACTACTAATGAATTAAAATCTTCTAAAAAATTAGGAAAAATGAAGCTTGAATATTCTAGTAATAATTCAATATTCATAAAGCCAAAAATGTATTTAACAAATGGAAAAGTAAAAATGAAAGGAGTATCCAGACCATCAGAAGACGATTTTGTTAAAGTATTAAAAGGCTTAGAATTAAAGAAAATGCGTTTTACAAAATTATCAGAAAGTATTAAAAAAGGAATAAAACCAAATACCAAAATAATTCAAGCAAAATTAATGGGATTAGAAGATAATAAAAGACTATGGGATAATACTTTTTCATTGAAATTACAAGATTCAAAACCGAGAGTGATAATAGAATGAAATATAAACCAAGATTTTATATTGATAGATATACATCGACTAATAATACGAGATTAGCAAATATTAACGGAGAAGTTTTTGTTAAAGTAATAGTTTCTGGGATAAAGAATAAAAATAAAATTTCTTCTGTTGAAGTTGGTAAATCAGGACTTACTAGACTTAATAATCTTTCACAGTTCAATACTGCATATATAGATGCACAGCTTAATTCAATGTATCAATTCAGAACAAGAACAGGAATATCAGGGGAAAAAATAGAAAAAGTATTAAAATATTGGATTAGGTATCCTTCACAAGATTATAAGATTAAAAGAATAAACAGACGTGGAAAATATTATACTTATGTTTTTGATAAAAAAGGAAAAATAAAAACATATTCAAAATGGAAAAAAATTAATAAAAATGAATTAATTAAGGTATAAAATAGAAACATTTAAATATAAGTATATCTTTTATATATCTATAATTAACAAAAATTAAATAAGGTAAATATAAAAATGGAAAAGAAAGAAATAAATGAATTACAGAATTTAGATTTTTTAAAAAAATTATTAGATTATGAATATAATAACGTAGATGAATTAATCACGACTGCAGTCGTATACACATTCGTGGCTGTGGAAGTAGTCGAGCATAATTTACCAGACGATTTTATCTCAATATGTAAAAATATTGGTCTATTATAATAATTTGATATAAAATGATAACAAAAATTTTTATTACTAATGGATATTCGAAAGCAGTAAGAATACCTAAAAAATTGAGTGATTTTTTTGGGTTTAATCAAAATACAAAAGTATTAATTAAAGAAATAAATGATAAAAAAATAATTATAGAAAAGGTGTAAAAATGATAAAAGAATTAGAAACATTCTATAAATGTAGCAAATGTAAAAAATTTGCTAAAAAATCGGAAATGGGAAAAATAGAAAGAAAACTTAATATTATAGAAAAATTACAGGATAAAGAACCACAATATAAATTAATATGCTTAAATTGTATTAATAAAAAATATTGTAAAAATGAAAAATAATCAATTAAAACTTGATGATCATTTTGGATTAATTAATCCAATGAAAAATAGATAAAAATGTCAGGGTGAAAATAAATGGGAAAATTAATAAAAAAATACAGAAATGCGCAAATAACAGCAACAATTTTTGAAAATGAAAAAACAGTAGAAGAAAAACCGGTTATTTTTCATTCGGTTTTAGTAGAAAAATCTTATAAGACTAATGATGAAGAATGGAAAAAAACAAATAATTTTTCAATTTCAGATTTACCTAAAATAGAATCTGTTGTTAGAAAAGCCTACGAGTATTTGAGTGTTATTCAAGACGAGGGGAAATAATTTATTATAAGGGGAGGCTTTCTTAATATCTACCTATTCCTACCTTTCCCTCCCCTTATTTTTTATTAAATGAGATGATAAAAATGCAAAATAAATTTATGACAAATTTAGAATTATATAAAAGAAAAATGTATCTTAAATATAGAATCAATAAATCCAAAAATAATAATGAAAGAGAATACTGGAAAATATGTTTTTTCAGGGTTCAAAAAGAATTAGAATCAAGAAAAAGAGAATTATGTGATATTTGCAATAAAAAAGGTTCTTATTATTCTAGCGATAATAAAATACTTTGTGAAGAATGTTTTAATAAATATAAAAGATAAAAATGTATATTAAAAAAGTAAAAGACGGTTTTGAATTTTATTCAGAATGTAATTTATATTTTTTAAAATTTTGTCTAGGATATGTAAAGCACAAAAAAGTAGGCAAAATTATAAATATTAAAGGAGAATATGGATATTTTCAAACACACGGGATAATACTTAATCAAAATGAATTAAAATTTATATTTGAAAAATTAAAGGAGTTGAACAATTATGATATTAATGATTAGTTTATTTATTATGATTTTATTATTAATGGTTAATACAATATATAATTTTTTATTTCTATATATATATAGTGAGAATGAGCTTACTAATGATTTTATTTTGGATTATTATAAAAAAGGTAAAATTTTATTAATAATAAACTCAATATTAAGCATTATATTTTCATTAATAATAGGCGGTTATTTATTATGGTATTAAAATATTTTGAAAAATTTGTATATTTTTTAGAAGGGGTTTTTTCTTTAAGTTTTGATTCTTCTATATATGATTATAAAGAAGTAAGTGATGATAATAATATTACATTATTAACAAGGAACGATTTAAAAGAATTAAATAAATTGTTTGATATATTTTTTGGGTCTTTTATATTAATGGTGATTTCTTCAAGATTGAACGAAGATTTATTTATTAGATTTTTTGAATTGACTTTTCATTTTATTATGGTTATATTATTTATTTATTTATTTCTATCATTAATATATAATTATTTTAAAAGAAAACCGAAAAATATATAAATTATTTCTACATAGTAGTAATTATGGCAGAACTTTCAGGAGCAATGAAGAAAGTAATTACAGCACTAATATCTACTATTGTACTTCCAGTAATAGGGAATGTAGCTTTATCACAGCTTAATACTACATACCCAACAGGTAGTGATAATAGATATGTTTACACTCTTGCAACTTATGCTATTCCAATATTCTTACTTGCCTTGTGGGTAGGATTAATATATTTTGCAATGAATAAAATGTAATTATTTTCATTAAATATTAGATTCAATAATCAAATGATTATTGAATCATTTTTATTTTTATTATGAAATCAAAAATTATCAGTATATGTTTGGTATTTATTTTATTATTTTCTATTAGTTGTTTTTCTGAAGAAATTGTCACAGAAAATTTAAAAGAAAAATTAGTTCGTTCAAAATTAGAAGAAAATGTTAAAAATAATGCACAAATAACGAAAATAAAAGAATTAGAAAATAATGAGTATGATATAGAAATTGAAAAATATAATTCTAAAATTAAATTAAAAAAAGTTAAAAATTATGAAAAATTAAAAAATATTACTATTTTGGATAATATATTTGGTTTTCCTCATACTACAGGAGTATCAATCGACACAGAAGAAAAAATAAATACTACGATATATCTAGCAAAGAAAGGTAATTATTTTATTAATTCTGTTTATCATTCTGATAATGGTATTAATTATTCAAGAGTAAAAAATATTAATATTGCACAAAATAAAACTCATGTATGGTTTAATGTTTCTTCGTTTTCGTCTTGGACTGCTTCAATGGATGATATTTATATATTTCATGATTTTGTTGATGGAGACGGACTTAAAAAAACAGCAGACATAAGTTTAACAGATTATTCTAGTATTACAGATGGAGATTGTATTAGTGTAACTCTTGATGATACATATAATGAGTCTACATTATCAAGATCTAATTGTAATGGGGATATAATTGGTTTTGATATATATACTGATGAGTTTGATTGTTACGGGGAAAGATTATATTATTTTTCTTTGAGCGATTCGACTTTTTCTATAACTCCGTATTCTTCATGCGATACATCTTATACTGATAATTATGGTGGTGCAAGATTTAAGATATATGATTCTTCTGGAACAACTTTACAAGA
Source organism: Candidatus Aenigmatarchaeota archaeon (assembly GCA_042215785.1). Classification (GTDB taxonomy): domain Archaea; phylum Aenigmatarchaeota; class Aenigmatarchaeia; order PWEA01; family JBDGUQ01; genus JBDGUQ01. The sequence continues at coordinate 6,594 of JBDGUQ010000140.1, read as the reverse complement.
TTCATCTAATCAGGTTGATATAGTTTTTGGCGATTATGATTCACCATCAGCACAAACTTTTGCTGCAACTAATATTGGGGATACTTCTGCTAGGCTAGGAGGGGATGCGTCTTTCAATGATGTTAATAATGATTGGGCTTATAGTTATACTTGTAGTGGAACTTGTGAGGAGATAAGATTCAGATATAGAGAGAAAGGGACATCTTCATGGAGTTATACTTCATTCCAATCAGTTACAAGTGACGGAGTTAATATATATTATACTGTTTCTGGACTAAGCCCTGATACTACTTATGAATATCAAACAGAGTTTTCTTATTATTCTTTTGAAAGCTCAACCAATGGAGGTGGATTCACAGAAGTTTACGGTTCAACCAAAGAATTTACTACAACTGGAGGGGTAAACCCTACAATAACGACATTATCTGCTATTGTTGGCGATAAATCCGCAGAATTAAGAGCTGATGCTGATTTTGACGGATATTCAGGAAATATGTATGTTAGGTTTGCGTTTACTAATGCAACAGATACATATAATACTGCATGGTATTCTGCGGTCGATGGAGTACCTACTACCTATACAACATTAACTGAATCTAACGGTTTAGAAAATAATGTTCAATATTCATATTATGCGATATTATCGTATAATGAGACAGCTGACGGTATTATATCAACAGGGGATACTGTATATTTTACTCCACGACAAGATACCTCACAAGAAATATTAATAAGTGATTTAATAGCTTTCTGGGATTTATCAGATTTATTTGATAAAATTAATAATTATGAATTAATAAACAGTGGAAGTGATAATTCTGTATATTACCCAGTATATAATATTAGTGGTAGTAGTTCTCCTAATTCTTCGTTGTTTATTTCTGCAAATTCTGATAAAATGACCTATTCAGAAATTAGCTCACCAACAGGTAATTATAGTTTCAGTTTTTGGGTTAATGTATCTTCTTTAGCAGGTTCAGGGGAAATTAATAATTATATATCAATTTCCGATAAAGAAGATACATCCAATACTAAGGAATTTAGTATATATTATGATGGTAACGCTGATGAAATAATTATTAATCTTGACCGATTTTCTAATGAAAACCAATTATTATATACAGGTTTTGTTCCAGAATTATACAAATATTATTTTTTTACTGTAACAGTAGATTATAATAACCAAATGAAATTTTATGTCAACGGAAATCTGAACGCTACAAAAAGCATTACTGGTGGTATTGATGATATAACATCAACAAGAGAATTAGCAATTGGTACTTATTGGCATAATGGAATTTATGATCAATATGCTGATATAATTATTGATGATATATTAATATTTGATAAAATATTAGAAAATGATTATATTTCATATCTATATAATTATGGATTTAATGTTTATGAAAATTATGATATTGAAACTTTATCAGCCACTAATATAACATATAAAGACGCAGTATTAAGAGGTTATGTTATTAATTATTCTTCTTTGAATGGTTATTCAGGCGGTTTTCGTTGGAGGATTAACGGTTCTACTGAATGGTTAGAAAATATATCGGCTGATACAACAGAATTGTTTAATAATACAGTTTTTGATTTTGATTCTAGTAATGAATTATCAGCGGTAAATTTTGAATCAAACACTACTTATGAATATCAGGCTTTCATATATAATATTACAACATTAGATTATGTATATTCTGATAATTATTCGTATTTCACAACAGAAGAAAAACCAGTACCGTTATTTGACACTCTTAATGCAATAAATGTTATGAACGATACTGCTACATTAAGGTGTGAGATTAATAATTTATATAATTGGTCTTTTACAGCTTTCGATTTTTATTATGCTAATGATAGCGGTATTTATACATTATGGGATACTGGAGAAGAATATTTAGAAGAGAGAATTTATTCTAATAATGTCAGTGTTTTTAATCCAGAAACTAATTATTATTATTTTTGTAATCTTCAATATGGGGAAAACGACACAAATTTTTTTACAATTAACGGGACAATAAAAGATTTTACAACGACTGAAACAGGAGCGCCGACAGTTAATACTCTAGAAGCTGAAAATATTGAAAGAGAAGAAGCATATATTAGAGGGGAAATTGTGGATTTAGGAATATATAATAATGCTACTTATTATTTTTGGTATGCGAACTCTACTAATAATTATACAACATCTAAAGAATATGTTGAGTATAATTTATCGATTACACAATTTATTGATGGGTTAATACAAAATACTACTTATGATTATGAGCTTATTGTTGATTATGGGGATAATAGGAATGTATCAGGGGGTGTTTTGAATTTTACAACGAAAGATATTTATTATTTTTTAGAGCCTGAGTTTGTTGGTTATATCGAAGATTCAGATATAAATTATAATTCTGTAATAACAAAAATAAATCTTGAAATAAATGATAATTTTTATAATTTATCAAATCCTAAATTATTTTATTATATTTATGATAATGATGGGGCATTAATTAATAGTAGCGGAGGACAAGATATAATAGATAGTGGTATTTATTCTTATACTTTCAATAATCTAGATAGTAATACAAATTATATATTTGCCTCATTATTACAATATTCGTATAATGGAACAGATTATATAGATTATGGTAATAATGTTTCGTTTTCAACCCTAGATATTACAAATTCCCCTAAAAATGTGTCAATATTAGGTTTCTATGATTATTATGTTAATGACCCATTCAAATTCAGGTTTCAACTTTTATATTTTATACCTATAATTACCTTAATATTTAGTATTGTTGGAATAAAAGAGTTTGGCAATGATAGTTTTATTATTAATATATTTATTGGATTTAGTTTTTTAATCCAATTATCATTATTATTATGGTTATATTTTGAAGAAGTATTATCAGTGTGGAATATAATTATTATATCGCTTTATATTCCTTTATTATTATTCATTAATAGGGGTGGAATCTATGAGTGATATATTTATTGGTACTATATTTACTGTAATAATCCCTCTTATTATTATATTTTCATTTTATTTTTTATCACAAAAACTTAAAATTATAGGGAGTATTATGGGGCTAATAATGTTTATGGTGGCGTTCGATTTTTATAATAATATTGGTTATGTATATTCATGGTATATGACTATTGCTATTATAATATTGGCAGGGGGGTATGCTTATATGTTTGCACAAATATTAGGAGGAAATAATTAATGGCGGATATAACAGAAAATAGAATGTTTGTATATTTCACTCTATTTTATAGTATATTAATAGCTTTAATTATAATAGCACCTTTCGATGTTTCATACACTGAAAACCATAACGATGATTTAGATGATGTTAGCATTTTTTCGGATATATTAGATACTATTGATAGTTTTTTTATTGATTTAACAGGACTCCCGTCGATAATAAATAAAATATTGTTCTCACCTGCCGTTATAATAGCATTATATTTAATAATAAGATTAATAGTATGGGTAACCCCGTTTACAGGATGATAGGATGATAAAATGAGAAATAAATATATATTAGGATTTGTATTTTTAATGATAATAAGTGTTTTTGTTACTGGGGCAGTTCCAGTTTATGAAACAGATTTTATTATTGAAGGTAAAATAGATTTAGACGGGACAATAATTAATGATTATAATAAGGGTAAATTTAGGATTGATGATGGTATTGATGGAGTTTTTAGATTGGAAATTAATGATCCAGAAGAAAAAGAGTATATATTAGGTTATTCACATGCTATTGATAATGATAATAATGATATATTATTTTATAATAATAATACTGAAAATTTAGATTTTCATATTTGTTATAGACAAAATTTATCAAGCTCTAACGATACAATATATGGTAAATGTTTGACTTATCCAGATGATACAGGCAAACATTTTGCTACGGTCATAATAAACTCATCCTCTGATACTGAATATTATTATTATCAAACTGTAACAGTATTAGATGCATTACCAGACATAGAGTTTTATATTTTCTTTATAATAGGTTTAATTTTGGCACTTATAGGATATTTAACTTCAATAAGTTCCATGTATTTTTTAAGTATAATGTTTATTTTTATTGCAGAGCTTGATATTATTAATACATATAATTATAATCCAACAATGGTATTAATAAGCTCAGGAATAACAATAATTACAATATTAATATTATATTTATTAGCAACAAAAGAATTTAATTAAGTGATAATAATGGGAAAAATAAAAGCAAATATTATATTAAGAGATAATAGTATTATTGAAAAAACAATAAAAAACCCTGATAAATTTAATTATTTATCGTATAAAATAGGGACTGAGAAAGTATCAAAACCTTATGAATTTGATATTAAATGTTTATTTACAAAGAAAAAATTATTACGTAAAAAAAAAATTATATTCTATAAAGAAGGTATTTTAAAACCATTAAAGAATGATTTTAAAAATGACGAAACTTCTTCAAAAGAAATGTGCGATATAATTGAAACATCACTTTTTAGAGCTCTTATTGACTCAACCAAAACAAAAAATCCACTAACAATAATGAACTTTGGTATTATTGTAATAATAATAATTGTAATAATTATAGTAGTAGGAAAACAAATAGGTTTTTAAAATGAAAAAGAATAAACTTGATTTTAAATCAAAAATTAATAAGGGTATAAAAAATATAACCAAAAATTCAATAACAGATTTAAATAATTATCTGTATTGGATGATGAGAAATAGAGATTTTAAAAAATCATATTTTATTAATCCAAATAAAAATACATTAATAAATATAATAAGTTCTCAAAAGGAAATGATGAATAATAAGAAAATAGACAAAATAGACGATTTTGATTTATTAATCTTAGAAGAATTATTAAAATATAAATATGGTGTTTAAAATGACAAGAATCGACGAACAACTTAATAGTATTCAGCCCTTAAACACAAATAATACAAACCCAAAAGAATTATTTGAAAGCAAGGATGTAGAAGTAAAAACAGAATTATCAAGTGAGCAAGTTATGATAATTTCTAGATTGAAAATATTAGGGGAAAAACTAAAAACAAAATATGATAGTAATATGGTTAATAATTTAATAGATAATTTTTTAAAACTTCAAATTTCTAAAGATAGAGCATCAAGGAAAGAGTTTGTTTCATCATTCCAAAGTAAAAATGATGAAAGGATTGGTTCTGTTTTAGACAATTTTTCGATGAATCTAGGAAATAAATGAGGTTTTAAATTGATAATTGGTTATGTAGGAACAAGAGGTAAGGGTAAAAGTTTATCATTGGTGCGTGAAGCATATGAGCATTATAAAGACGATTATATCATTTATTCTAATATCGGTCTTAATAGGGCTTATTTTAAAGATTATAATATACTTGATATTTCTATGATAAAAGACTGGATTAAAGGGGATAAACAATTTTCTAAAGCATTTTTTATTTTGGATGAAGCACATCTATTTTTAGATTCAAGGAGTGGAATGACTAAGTCAAACAAAATTATATCATACTTTGTTTTACAAACAAGAAAACGGAATGTAAGAATAGGATTCACTACTCAATTTTGGCATCAAATAGATAAAAGATTAAGAGACCCAACAGAAATAAGAGTTATATGTAATAATAAAGAAATAAATAATAAATTATATCAATATAATATAATACAAGATTTTAATTCAGGTTATGAGTTTCAAGATATATTTTGTAGTAGTGATTATTTTGATTATTATGATACAGACGAAATAGTAAACCCTTTTAATTAATTTTAAATTTATCTCTTTTTTATTTACCTCATAACCTTTATTATGCGTGTCAGACGCAGTACTTGTTATTGGGGCTAATCGCTATTAGTCAACAGAATCTTTTGATTCTGCTTGAGTTTTGTTTTCGGCGTTTCTTTTTTTATGTGCAATAGTCCATAATTCCTCACATATTCTTGAATATGAATCTCTCATAGCACACAACCTTGTCCTTAAATCTTCAACTTCATTTCTTATCTCATTACATTCTTTACACATTTTTCTTTCCTCCAGCCGAAAACAAAATTTCGACTAATATCTGCGATTCAGACGCAGTACTTGTTATTGCGGCTAATCGCTATTAGTTTTAGCACCTTTAGGTGCGGAGTTTGAGGTAACAACACGCTTTCCTATTGAGGCTTCATATTCAGAATATCCCAAAGCGTACATCTTGTAATGTTTCCTACATAAAGCAACTTTATGTGTGGGGGATATTCTATCAAATGCATAAAACTTGTTTTTGCAGTCTGGTTCTGAACATCTTAATTTTCTATCCATTGTTGTTACCTCAATTTGAAACTAATATCTATTAATAAACATTTTAATTCTATTAATGTTTTGTATTATTAGTAGATATTATATTTATTCATTTCTTCTAAATATTTTTTATATTCTGATGTTTCAGTACATAAATTTCTACAAAGATAAATTTTTCCGTTATTTTTATTCTTATAATATTTAATGTTTTTATATAATTTTCTAGAATCTATCATATAATAATATAATATTTCAATGATATATAAATCTTAACTTACACTATACAGTGACTACAATCAT
>JBDGUQ010000043.1:0-12304 GCA_042215785.1 Candidatus Aenigmatarchaeota archaeon | reverse complement strand
TGGCCTTTCGATAATACTTGCCTATCCATTTCTTAGATATATTGATAATATCATCTCCATATATACGATTGGAATTTTACTCTTTTTTATGGGAGCCCTCATACAAACCATGACCTTTGATTTTAACTGGCTGCTCTGGGTTGGTTTTAGACCGGAAGGATTTCACTCCGTAGATTATTTTCCCATGTTACCCTGGTTTGGATTAGTTCTATTGGGACTTGCGCTGGGAAAGACATACTATCCGAAATATGAGAGAAATTTCGATGAACCTCGAGAACCACATAGGGTTGAAGAATATCTCTGTTTTTTAGGAAGACATACATTAAAGGTATATATGATACATCAACCCGTTCTCTTTGCTATCTTGTATCTGTTGGGTTACAATTTATTCTGACCCGGAGAATAAATATTATTAGTATCTTCTGCCCAGTCATTCATTAATCTATATCTTAAAAGATCCTTATTAGACATATCCTTCTCCTTTGCATGTTCAGAAGAGTAGAAATCCCAAACAGCCCGTTCATGTTCCCTTTTAGCCTCGGGGTAATCCTTAAAAAAATCTTTCAGATGTTGCATTCCACCCGATACAAATAACTTCCATGCCTTCCGCTTAAGCCCTTCCAATGTTATTATAAAATCTGTGTATCCCACATATGCACCGTACATATCTTTATTTTCTTCATCCATATTAGAAACGGCCCAACTTACTGGAATTTCCTCAAAGGTTTCTTCATCTAAATAATATTTACCATCTGCCTGTTTCCATATAAATTTACTTGGATGAAATTTATTATTTGTATCTCGAAAATTACCTCTATCCTGGAACCAATCGAAAATATTATCCGGATGAAATTGTGGCCATTTCTCCCACAATTCTTCCCTACTTTCAAAGACATCTACATCATAATCCTTCCTAAATACAAGAGCATTTATCTTATAATCATAATAGGTATGCATATCATCACTCCCAGTCTTTTCCTCCTCAACAATATCCTTCACTTTATAATTGTAGCCATACCAATAGACATCGCCCTCCTCAAGTCCATCAGCAACAGATAATTCCACAATCCCATCTTCGATGATTTCATTTTCACGATGGTTCAGTACTCTATATACCTCCTCATCACAATCATATTCTTTCCGTGGAGATTCTATAACTAAATCATTCTCATCTCTTCCCTCTGATTGAAACTCCCTATATTCGTTGGTAAAGCTTAAATTCAATATCCCTCCAAGTTCTTCTAAGCCATCATTAATCAAGGAATATTCGCCCGTTTCAACATCATCCCAATCTTTATCGGAATCATAGAATTCTGCCAAAGTAAAGGGTATATTCTCCAATAATTCCAAATACTCTTCTCTCGTAACTCCCGGATTCATATGGAGAACGGCGGGAGGAATTAATTCAACTCTTGCATACCCCATATAACTAGAATATATGGAAAAGCATAAAAATATGAAATATCTGGATCCAGATTCTTGAAATATAAAAGATTTACTCCGTGTATATTTCTTAGGTATTATTATGAAGGATAATGAATTAAATGATAGCGGACGCTTGAAATTGGGACAATATTCAAAGGGTTATAACATATTTAAGGAGGAGGATGAAACCCTAAAAATCCTTCTATCTGTTTGCAATGAAATGGAACACTATAGTAAAAGATGCGGTGGTTGTATGCCTAAAATAGAAATAACGTCCAATTCTAAAGTAACAGAAAATCAAAGAAAAGATAAACCAGATCTAACGATTCATTATGAAGGGCCAATATGTCACAGTCCTAGTAGTGCGTTAAACGAATTTGACCAGGTATTGTCATCAAAAACAAATATGTTGGAAAGACATGAAGATTACGAAAGAACCAATTTCAAAATAGAAATTTAATTCTTCTTCTTGAAAAATAACCAGTTTTCCTGATCTCCCCCAGTATTCATCCTAACCAACACATAATCTCCATTCAATTCGTTTCCATGGATCGTAAAAACTATCTTATCATCCTTTACATCTATTGGTTCAAACGTTCCCTTATCCCATATTTCAACAGTTCCCTTTCCATACCCTTCCTTAATTTCTCCTTCAAAATCCGCATATTCCAAATCATGGTCATCCACTTTAATCGCCAACCGCTTCGTTCCGGGCTCTTTGGGAGGCTTCTTGGGAACTGCCCAGCTCCAGAGAACTCCTTCGAACTCCAATCTGAGGTCATAGTGTAGATTACTTGCATCATGTTTCTGTATAACGTAAATTCTCTCCTTTCCGGACATAAAAACACCCTATAAATAGTCCATTAACGTCCTTTCTTTAATTTTTTTAAAATTCTTTACTATAGTATTTTCCAAATTAGCATTATAAACTGCAGCTGCGGGATGATAGGTAGGAATATACCTCACACCATCCTTTCTAAAAACTTTTCCCCTATGCTTAGTTATACTATTTTTGTTCAAAAGAGTTTTAAGTGCAAAATTACCCATCGGAATAATAACACTTGGCTCAATTATTTCTATCTGTCTCTCTAAATAAGGTTTACAAGATTTTATTTCTTCTCTCTGTGGATTCCTATTGTTTGGTGGCCTGCATTTCAGAACAGAAGTTATGAAGACATCTTCCCTATCTATACTTGCCTTCTCCAAGAACTTGGTCAACAATTCGCCTGCCTTACCAACAAAAGGTCTTCCAGATTCATCTTCATATTTACCTGGAGCCTCTCCTATAAACATAAGATCGGCATCTGAAGGACCTTCTCCTGGAACATAATTGGTAACATTTTCACAGAGAGGACATTTGTCACACCCTCTAATTTCTTTATGTAATTTTTCTAACACATTTTCTTTATTCATACTAACTCACATCTTCTTGGGACTTTCTACACCTAAAAGATATAAAGAAGATTTTATAACATATGAAAATGCCTTGACAAGTGCCAGCCTAGCCTTCTCCAAATCTTTGTTCTCAGCATCTATAACAGGATGTTTCTCATAAAAAGAGCTGAACTCCGAAGCCAATTCAAACGCATATTTAGCCAAAACGTGTGGATCATACGATTCGGTCGCTTCGGACAAAATATCTGGGAATTTGTTCATTTTCTTGATTAAAAGTTTTTCCTCAGGTTTTATCAACAGACTAAAATCAATGTCACCTATTTCCTTGTCCGATTTTTCTAAGATCCTTTTGGCCCTCACATAAGAATACTGGATATAGGGGCCGGTTTCCCCCTCAAAAGACACCGACTCTTCGGGTTGAAACGTAAAATCCTTGGATGCGGTAAATTTCAATAAAAAGAATTTGAGGGCTCCCAGACCTATTTTTTCTGCCAGGTTTACCAGCTCTGAACCGGACATATCATTTCTCTTCTTCACTTCCTCCTTCGCCATCCCAACCAATTCATCAATTAAATCGTCCGCATCAACTACCTTACCTTCTCTGGACTTCAATTTTCCCTCAGGTAAATTAACCATACCATAGCTCAAATGATAACAGTTTCCGGCATACTTTTTATCCAACATATCGAATATCTTGAATAGGACCTTGAAGTGATAATTTTGCTCATTTCCTACTACATAAATAGATCTATCGAAATTAAAGTCCTGGTATTTCGCCTCTGCAAGATACAAATCCTGGGTAATGTAAACTGAAGTTCCATCGGATCTAATGAGGACTTTTTCGCCCAAATTGCCGACATCAACTTTCACAGCACCTGTTTCATCTTCATAAAACAGATCTTTTTCTAGACCGTCTTCAATTATTTCTTTACCCTTCTCATACGTATCGCTCTCGTAGTAAATTTTATCGAACGAAACACCGAATTTATTATAGGTTTTATTGTGGCCTTCATAAACCCATTTGTTCATTTTTTTCCACAGTTCAACCGTATCTGGATCGCCTTTCTCCCAATCCCTCAACATCTCCTGCGCCTCTTCTTTTAAACTGGGATTCCTTTCAGCCTTCTGATTGAACTTAACGTAGTAATCACCAACAAAATGATCAGGTTTCTTATCGGGTTCCTTTCCTTCTCCCCACTTCTTGTAACCGAGCATTGACTGACATATATGGATTCCCCTATCGTTGTAGAGGTTAACCCTATTAACATCATAACCCTGTGATTCCAATAAACGAGAAATGGATTCTCCGAGAGCCATATTTCTTAGATGACCGACATGAAGAGGTTTGTTAGTATTGGGAGCTGGAAATTCCACTACAGCTGTTTTCTCTATATTGGATCTCCGACCATAATTTCCCCCATCAATTAATATTTTCTCTAAAACTTCTTCGGTAAATTTTTCCACATCTAAAAAGAAATTCAAATATGGGCCTTTTGTCTCTATTTCTGAAAATAAGTCATTTTCATTCAGATTTATCTTGTCTTCCAGTTCTCCCGCTATTTCCCTGGGATCTTTCTTCAAAATCTTACTCAATCCAAAACAGGGCAAAGCGAGGTCGGCTCCAATATTTTCAGGTGCTTCTTCGATCAATTCAATCAAATCATCTTCTCCAATTTCCACATACTTCGCCAATAGTTCGGCCAGATTTTCTTTTATTTCTTCCATAAAAACACTTACTATATGTTTATTTTAATATTATTAAAAATTGTCACGAAAACGAAAAACATTTAAACCCTAAAAAAATATTAGTGTTGCGTGATTATATATGAATGAACTTTTACAAGACAAAAAATTCAGAGTAATTGTTCTGCTTCTACTATTACTTTCCGTTCTTATATACAGCTTCCTGTACGCAGATTATGGAATAAAGAGAAGTGAAACAATAGTAAACCTGAATTCAGAAAGGTTCGCCATCAATAATTATAGTTCAAATATAGGCAGCGATTTATATCTATATGTAGAAGCAGATAAAGAAATAAAACCAATATTGGAAAGTGAAATCAAGAGTGAACTGGAAAAATTCACAAATGTCAAGTCTTATGCGAATCTAAAGGAAAAGTTCGGAGGACCGGTACTGGCAATAAAATTAATTAAAAATAAAATGAATTATTTACCCTTCTATTCTAATACCAATATGAATGCCTTAGTTTACTTCTCATCCAAAGGGGATACAACTTATTTTGAAAAATTCAAAAGAGAGAAATTGGGCGGTGAGAACGTTATCGTCCAATTCAAAAGTACAGAGGGGTCACAGTTGATTAAAAAAGGAGATCTCACTCTACGGGATGAAAGTTACGGTGTATTCTCCTTAAAGAATTACAAAAAATATGTGGCAAATAAGGCTGCTTTAAGAATTTATAATGACTTAGAAAATTTAGATTAACCATTTAGAAGCCCTTTGATAATAAGATCTGTTCCTTCCTCTTCTGAAAGACCTCTCGACATCAGAGTTTCCAATTGCTTTCTATCAACACTACCTATGGCAGCCTCATGTGTTACATGCGCTTTCGGGTGATTTACCTGAACAACAGGAACCGCCTTGGCTTCTCCATCATCTTTAACTATTTCCTTGCAGTCAACATGGCCTTTCGCTTTTGCAGCATTGGCTATCATCTCATTGTAAACATTCGCCTCTGTTTTATCTCTTGCCGCCACCCTTGTCTCCAAAACACCTCTTGAGCCTTCTCCATTCAGATGACAGATTTCTTTAATATCTATCTTATCATCCATTTTACCATCTATCTTGGCGGTCATCTTAGTAACACTATCTTTACCACCGACGGTCTTATATTTGATATCTATCTTTCCTACTCTTCCCTTCAAAAGTTCGAAATCAGTCTCGAATTTGGCGCCTTCATCAAGGAAGACTTCGGCCTCAGGTACTACTTCAATTTCTCCTTCTTCGCTATGTATATGCTTTTCTAAGTACATGTATTCCGCATTTTTACCTACATTAACTACGGAATTCATTAGATGTTTAACATCCGTAGCATCGGGAAAAACACAATGAGAAAGAATATTGATTTTGGAATTATCTTCCACATTTATCTCCATATCTATTTTCTGAACACCTTCTCTATTTGACATTCCAAAGCACATGTGAACAGGTTTCTCTATAATATTACCCTCTTCAACAGTAAGTTTTATCTTGGCTCCCTTTTCCGTTTCTTCGGTTTTAACATTCAGTCCATGTACCATATTGGTTCCTTTAACCTCGTTCCCATCCAAAATTAGATGAGCAATATTCGGATTAATTATTGCATTTTTTATTCCAGCAGCCTCGTATAAATCATTCATACTCATAATTTCTCCACATCCGGTTTGTTTTTGTGATCACATGGAACACATTCATTTGCAAAATATTGGTATATTTCCTCTGATGGACCACTGTCTATAATAGAACCCTGACACATCAACAAAGCTCTTTCAGCCTTTTTAAGGACAGTAGAACTATGTGTAATTAGTACAACAGTAGTATCATTGTCCTTTAATAATTGCATCGCTTCAAATATCCTGTCAAGGGAAGATATATCTATTCCGGAATCGGGCTCGTCCAACAATACTAATCTGGGATCCATTGCAATAACAGAAGCCAGTTCAATCCTTTTCCTTTCTCCTCCACTCAAACTAGAATCCATAAATCTTGACAGATATTCTTCAGGATCCATGTCCATCAGTTCGAGAACTTCTTTCGCGCTATTCCCTTCGGAAGAAGATGAATCAATGAACTGTTTAACTGTGAGTCCTTCGTATCTAGCTGGTTCCTGCCAGGCCATCGTAATCCCCCTCTTCGCACGCTCCTTTATTGTCAGATTTTTGATTGATTCTCCATTGAAAACAATGTCGCCCTCAAAATCATCATACCCATTCAATCCCATAATGACTGAAGATAAAGTTGATTTTCCAGCCCCATTTGGACCCACAAGAGCAGTAACTTCACCTCCATCTATTTCTGCATTTATGCCATTAAGAATTACATTTCCTTCCTTCTCAAGCTTAACATTTTTAATCTCTAGAATTGACATAAAAACTACCAAAAAAATTTTTCAATTGTAGATATAAATAGCTTATTCATAATTAGTCGCTATAAAATCGATTACAATCCCATAAATTATGCCTGCAAAGAAACTAGGAAGATCAGTAAATTGTGTTGTGAATGAGTGTGCAGAAGTCACGAGAAGACCAATTAATACACCCCTTGCTACAAAATTTTTATTGGATTTTATTAATTTCAATTCGGAAGCTGTGCCTATTAAAAAACCCATCAGAAGTCTATTGTACCATAAAGAGAATAAGAAAGGATAGTTTCCATCGAAGCCCATTCTCAACCCTACACCAAATATGCATATAACGCCAAGAAGAGCCCCAGATATAAGGGATATTTCAATTCTTCTATTTTTCATAATAAACACCCACAAGATTAAAGCAATTTCCTGAGATAAAACCCGGAAAATGCAAGTACAACATAACCTAGAATTCCAACTAGTGAGCCGAAGACATAGGCTATATTCGGTATATCTACTGGAAATACTGCAAATGTCATTCCCAAATCAACCAGGAAGAAAAAACCTAAAATACCTGCGATCCATCCGATATATGTGGCATCCTGTCCTGTCTTCCTTTCTATCAATATAACACCAGAAAGTAATAATAGAACCGAAAAGATTGCATTAAATGTCAAATCAATCAAACGGGGTTCTACCATATCAAATCCCTGACTCAACAAGACTAAAAATCCAAGAATTCCCAGCAATGAAAACGTAACACCTGTAAAGATATCAACATAGGATAGAATTTTGATCTTCGTCTTAGAAAGGGATTCAAAACACATAAGTAAAGGTAATTTTACAGATATAAAAATATAAACGGAGGTTATCCGCCATTTTTGAGTCTTTCCCTGAACATTTCCAACCAATCATTTGCAAATGGCCACCTTTCGAATGTCTCACAGGGAAATTGGTTACAATCCCGGGAGCAAACTTCTATATCCTTAGAAACGGCACATTCCAACACGGGACAATTTGCATCTATACTCTTCAAAAACTCCACTTGTTCTTGAGAATGTTCGCAACCTTCGCAAATTCCCCTGGTATACAAACCACAGGTTTCGCAAGCTATCCCGCAGGAACCGACTAACATAATAAGTATTTATCCTCGTATAATATAAATTTCATCCGGGATGAAATATTTTTAACAAAGGAAACCCAAAATAAATCGATGAACGTGGAAAAAACTCAGGATTTACTAAAAAATTTAACCCTCTTCATAGCATACAACACTGATGTAGATAAAATCTACAGGGTAAATGAAAACTTTGAAAAACTATTTTCTAAGAAAGAATATGAAAAAGCCCTAGGAAGAGGTCCGAAATCAATAGAAGGAAGGACTGATATATTAGCTGGTTTATTGAAATCTATGGAAAACAATGATGCACAGGAATTGCCTATATACAACGAAAATGTCCAGCAATTTTTGGAGAATAATTTGAAATCCCACACAGAAAGAATGGGGGGTCAAGCCGGTATAATGTCCAATTTACTTTCATCATTAGGATGCAAGGTTATAGTATATACCGAATTGCTCTCCAGTAGGCAGGCGGAAATGTTTTCGAACAACCAAAGAATATTTTATCCGGTAGCAAATGATATTCTACATTTTAAAAAACCACAGGATATTGCTTCCAAAGGTAAAACCAAAACAAATTGGGTATTCGAATACAAAAAAGGTGATAATATATTTGAAACAGAAGCAAAGGGCAACAACAGATTCATAGCAGCATCACGCCCAGAAGAGATAAAGATAGAAGCAGGTAAATTACAGAAACATGCAAAAGCCCTGAGCAAGGAATGCGACTGTACTATCTTATCTGGCTTCCACGACCTTAAAAATGATTATAAAGACGGCACAAGTTATCTGGATCATTTGAAAAATTCCAAGAGATTTATTAAAAAAATGAAGGAAGGGAATCCCAATTTGAAAATACAAATTGAGTTCGCTTCCACGCCAGATAGACAAATGAGAAAGGACATACTAAAAGAAATTACACCTGAAGCTAACTGTCTTAGTATGGACAGAAGCGAGATGATCTCAGTATTGAAAGTGTTAGAAAACAATGAAACGGAGAAAATAGATTCTGTCGAAGAATATTTCGAGGGCCTTAAGAATATCTTACGGGGAACTGGTATAGAATGTGTGAAAATACACACACTCCCTTATCTCATGGCTATATCTAATGGTTACCTTAAGCCCGAAATTATCAAAAAAGGTATGGAATTTGCAAGAAAACTGGCCTATATAAAGGCCGGAGAGGGAGATGTAAAATCAATGGATACGGTAAATTCAGTGAAAGATAATAACTTCTCTGAAGGGGGCATAAGAGAAAGGAAGAAATTAAGTAACTATTTAGAAAATGATAATCTGGCAAAAAAAGGATTAATTAAAACTCCGGACTATAATTTAATTATGATTCCAACAAAACTCGTTGAGAATCCAGTAGAAACTGTAGGTATTGGAGATGTAATTTCTTCGGGAAGCTTTGCACTTGAAAATGCCTTAAGGAAGGTGGAAATTAATGAATGAAGAAAAATTAGATAGATTAAAGGAAATTTCTGATAAAGGGTTATTGAAAATCCTGGCCGTTGATCACAGGGGTTCTATGGAAAGATTAACGGAAAGTAAAGATCGGGAAACAATATCCAATATAAAGAAAAAAATAGTTGAGATATTAAGTCCACATTCTTCCGCAACACTTCTCGACACTGTATACGGGAAAGAGGCATTCGAAAATGTTTCTGGTGGACTTCTAGTAAGCCGGGAAAAAACAGGTTATACAGAAGATGGAAATGGAAGAAAGACAGAATTACTGGAAAATACAACAGTAGAAAAAATAAAAAATATTGGGGCCTCCGCAGTGAAACTCTTAATATACTACAACCCAAAGAAAAAAACAAGAAAATATCAGGAAAAAATAGTTGAAAGAGTTGCACAAAAATGCGAAGAAAACAATATTCCCCTTTTATGTGAAGTTTTGTTGTATTCAACAAGGAGTAATAGGAACAAAACTCTAGTCGACACTGCTAAAAGAATATCCGATTTGGGAATTGACATTTTAAAAACCGAAGCCCCAGATAACCTCGAATACTGCAAAAAATTAGATGAAGCGATCAATGTACCATGGGTGATTCTCAGTGGAGGAATAGATTATGAAGATTTTAAAGAAAGAGTAAGGAAAGGATGCAAGGCCGGCGCATCTGGATATGCAGGTGGAAGGGGAATTTGGAAAGAATGTGTAAAGGAAAAGAATATCGAAAAGTGTCTAATAAACAGATCAGTCCCTAGGATCAAAGAACTCAATAAAATAGTAGACGAATATGGGAGATCTTCCTTCTAACTCTCTCTTCTCTTGAATAAGATAATAACAATGATTATGATTAGAGGTAGTATTAAGTACAGGGGTAACTTCTCCTCTTCTTCCCCTGTATTACTAATTTTAATATGGTCCGTAGTTTTGTTAACTCCTTCTTCTGGAACAGTTGAGGCAGTTGATCGATCTTCAATTTCCTCCGGGTCTTCCCCTACAAAATTACTTTGTGAAGTTGGGGTAACATCTACATTGTTACTCGGTTTGGATTCACCGATAACATTCAAAGCGGTCACATAGTATCGATAATTTTGTCCGTTATATACGGAATCGTCCACGTAAGAAGTTTTGGGTGAACGTAAAGAAGCTATCCTTTCTCTTTTACCCGAAGAATCCATTCTGTACACGTAGTGCTCTTCTATATCCTTCCCACCATTATTGCTTGGTTCCACCCATTGTAATTTAACATCACCATCTCCAGCTATTGCACGGAGATTTATGGGTTTTGAAGGTACGGTATAATATGTCAGATATTTGATCTTCCCAACATTTATATCGGGATAAGTAATATAAGCCCTACCATAACTTCCTACAACGATAGAAACGTCATTACTCACAAAACTGGAGTTATCAGGAATTCTGGTTTCCCAACTATTGTCGTTGTCACTGACTGCATAAACCAAGTTGTTCTTACTATCACTGTAAACAAGATGGAATTTTCCTTCTGAAAACTCCAAAGAAGTATCGCCACCAATCGAACTTTCATCATCAATAACATTATTATTCCAAATACCTTTCTCTTCAAAGGCGTATTTAACTAAGCCGGATTCAGCTCCGGAGTAAGATATATGTGGATTCCCCGAATTATCCAATTCCAAAGACGTATACATGCCTGATTCTTCCTCATCTACAATACTGGTCTTCCAAACATCGCCATCATATTCAGAATACAGTAAATTCTGATTTTCGGCGTCAAAATAACTTATATGGATATGGTCGTCCACCTGAATGGAAGAAAACTTGCCAACGTCATATTCTTCTTCTACGGCTTCTTTCTTCCAGAGTTCAACACCCTTATAGGCATGCATTAAACGTTTGTTTGAAAAATCATAATAACTTATATGAGGTTTTCCTGAGCTATCTAAATCTATTGAAGAATACAATCCTGTATTATCACCAGAATCTATTGTTTCTACTCTCCACTTATCATTTATCTCTTTAGCATACTTCAGATTCCCATTTGTACTACTATAGTAGCTTATATATGGATTGTTGTTAGAATCTAAGACCAAAGAATTATATTTTCCAACATCACCATCGCTATCAACTGTCTCGTATTCCCAGCCTGTTTTCGTCCATTTGATATATACAAGATCCTTACTTTTACTATCATAATAACAAATTCTAGGATTCCCAAAACTGTCCAACCGAATCGAAGAAAAAGTACCATCTCCAATAAATTGACTTTGCCATGTTTCGGCATTAACAGACAAAGAAATTAAGCTCATCAAAACGGAAATGAAAACAATTTCAACCAATATCATTAATATTTTAGAATTTTTCATGGAGGCAGCCAAACAAGAGTATGTAAGAGAAATATATAAAAATTACACATTTCGATTTCAGTAGAAAAAATACAGAACAACAAAGGTAATCACAAAGCCTACAATAATACCACAGACCAACTGTTTATGCGTGTGTGCATTCATTTTATACCTACTAAAATAGACCGGGACAAGTGAAAAATAAAATAAAGAAAATTCAGAGCCCAACATCCAAGTTAAAATGGTAACAGGTCCAACTATGCCTGCAGTATGGACACTAACTTTACAGGACATATTAACGATACCAAGCACCAGGGATATGCTCATATAAACCAAAAACATGACAAATAAGTCATAATTGAAAAAATATTGAAAAACAACGGCTCCCGCTAAATACGAAAAGAATATTGAAAAATAAATTCTTGTCCTATTTTTCCTTTTGGGTATGTGTAAATCAGTGGCCCAACCGACATGTGTGGAATAAAATATCACAGCTAGGGGAATAAAAGTTACAAAAACC
>JBDGUQ010000071.1:2273-12713 GCA_042215785.1 Candidatus Aenigmatarchaeota archaeon | reverse complement strand
AAAATAAGCAAAAAAGAGAAGAGCGAGTAAATATACCTATCATGATACAATGCAATTTATACAGTTTCAAGGAATATGAAGACTGCTATTTTCTTCTTTCTTCAGACAGAAAGCTCTCTGAAGTACCGAAGAAGATAACAAACAAATTACTGGGGAAGCCTGTTTTTCTAAAAACCCTGAATATCAAGAAAAATGATGCCTACTGTGGTCTGGATATTGCAGCAGCTTATAAAGATTTGAGAGAGAAAGGCTTGAATGAGAGGCAAATTGAAGTTTTAAGAGAAATGGTAAATCGTGAGAGAGAAATTACAAACAAAGAGTACAGAGAGCGGTTTGATATATCAAAAGCCACTGCCTATCGGGATTTAAAGGAACTGGTTGAAAGGGGCTTTATTGAGTCAGGGGGAGAAGGAAGAAGTAAACATTATTCAGCCCAATGAAACGATTAGGGTTGAAGTGAAACGATTAATGAAACGATTAGAATTTGCCAAAAGGCGGGATAGTGTAACTAATTATTCCAACTCGCTGCGGATATAATCTTGGCAAATCTTAAAAATACTTTCCGTCCCTACCTTCTTACATCAAGTATCAAATGACGCCCGAGGCTCCATCAATTGTATTATTTATCTTTCGCCGATTATGAACTATTAATTAAGTCCAAATACTCCATTACTTATAAATTCTTTTCAAGAGAATATTTACTTTATGAAAGAAGGACAGAAGAAACAATTCATAAAGCTTGCCGATAAGATTCAAGAAAGAATATTTCAAAACAAAAAGAAGAAAGGATTTAATACCGATGATGTGCCATTTGAATTCGGATTGACTTCTGAGGAACTTAGCGAAGCTTTTGAAGCCTGGCGTAAAGGTAAGAATGATCTTCCGGAGGAACTTGCTGATACAGTAATCTATCTGTTTGGCCTTGCTTCTATTTTGGATATCGATCTCGGAAAGGCCATCGTCGAAAAAATGGAAAAGAACGAGAATCGAGAATACGAAGAGATAAGTAATACTTTTCACAAGAAATAATGTATTTGAAGGACTTAAGTACAAATGAAAATCAGATTAAATTTAACTCCACAATGTGTGACATAATTATTTACGTTCCCATTTTCTTGTATAACTTATCCAATATCAACTAAGGCTCACAATTTCTATTGGTAAGGTTATTAATTATTTTATCACATCCCTCAACATTCCGTCCATTTACTGTAATTGACAATTAAATAATTTAGGATTAAATAAAAGTTAATGTCCGAAGAAAACGATGAGGAATTCAATATTAAAAATATTATAGAGAAGGTAGAAGAATTCAATGAAAAATATAAGGATCGAGGGAATATAGAATTGCAAGATGTTAATGAATTTGGTAAATATTTCTCTTTAATTAATAAAGAAATTTGGGAAAAGGAAATGGATAAGACGAGGGAAGTTACCCTGGAAGATACTCTTCTAAATATATTATTAGGATCTAATTCCGCAGATAAAGAACCACAAATAATTGAGCCTTCTTATCTAGAAGAAGAAACAATTCCTGCGATTGAGCACACTCTGGGTATAAAACTCAACGATACTTATCAAATACAGAAATTTCCAGATGGAAAGTCGTTGTTGAGGCGAACCTTTTCAAATATGATAGATAAATACAGAGATGTGTATTGTGAAGAAAATGATATTTCACTAACATCAAGATTCAAAAACTCACTAATAAACCTTTTCAAGATTCCTTATCAAAGAAAGCAGATTTCTTATATGTCAGATAGAGTTATGGGAACCTCAGACATCGATGTTTTGTTTGATGATATTGGTGTCTTGGAACATGAACTACCCGAGGCAATAGGAATAGTCCATAGGAATATAGAAGAATTTTCGGATAATAAAGAAATAAGTCCCAAATTAGGGGAAAAATACACAATTACTCATGAGACCATTCATAAAGGCCAGAAACGAAATTTTCCTGATGTGGAAGATAAAAGAGGGGATTTGATTCGGAAGAAATTTTCAGGTGTTGAAGACCAAGAACAAATTGAGGATAAGCTTAATGCATATATGAGTGCTTTAGAAGGGCATGCAGAATTCTTCACTAATCAGATATTTGAGGATCAAATCGAAGATCTTGAACGAAATTATAATTTCAGACAGAAATTTTGGACCAAATTTTATGGACTGGAACCTGTTATAGAACGTTATACCAAAGGATCTGAATTTATTGATCAACTATATCGGGAAGGAGGAACCGAGCTAGCAAATTTAGCGATAGAAAGGCCGCCAGAATCGATGGAAGAGATAGAAAACCCAGAACAATATATTGAGAGAATTTCCCCATAATATATTGGTTATACTTTCATTTGATAAAAAATTTACAAAAATAAAAGAAAAAAAGAGGAATCAGGATAGCATCTCATCCTCGTATTTTTCCAGAAGGTTCGAAGATCTACCGACATCCATGAAATGTTCTTTTGCTTTCTCTACATGTTCTTTCTCTATTTTATCACTATCGTCAAGTTCTGCTATATCACTTGCAGGAGCCAGTAGCTGAACAGCGTACCTCATTGAACTCCTTTCACCTATTTTGGAAAGCTTTTCCAATGCATCCTCTGTAAGTTTCACATCCTCTTCTCTCGACCTTATTTTTATGATTTCCTTCACTTCACTGCTCTTATAACCCTTAGTGTTTATTATGAGAAGTCTATCGAGCAAGTCTAACGGTAGTCCATGTGGAGACTCTATATCGGTTCCCCTTATCTTTGATTTGCCCCTGTTCGATGCAAGAACTATTATAGGTGCGAATTCCTTTTCCATGGCCCTGTTTAGGAATGAAATAGCTTCTATGTCAAGCATGTGAACCTCATCTATGAACAGAACACCCGGAATCAGTTCACCTTTGCCTTTGTCTATCCAATCTTTGACCTGTTTGTCCACAGCATTCCTTATATCTTCGTTTATCCCCTGTCCACCCATTCCAAATATGGACATCAGTCCACCACTTCCTCTACTAGCATTTACTTTATCTATGTGATGTAAGGTCAGGGTGTAAGTGAAATCTTTTTCCTGTCTCACATCTCCTTTGGGTTTGGGAACTACATCTCCAACGGAGATATCCGCTGAATTGTCCCAGTCTTCGTCGCATTTTCCCAAACTTTGTACTCTTCCTGATTCGGAATCTATTCTCACAACATCACCTTCGCCTATCCCGCTTTTTTGCAACTGTACAGCTACCTGTTTTCCTAACCTTAGGTTTTTGGTTTCGTCTTCCGTTTCAAGAGTTATCGATGCTTCAACCGGTATCTGTGCCATTGGATTCATCGGTGTGGATCCCTGCTGTATATCGACGTTGGCAACTTTGCCTTCGAAAACTTCTCTAGTTTCTTCAATCTTAACCCCCAGTGCTCTCCTTAACTTTTCCCTTAGAATTTCGGTTTTGTCTACATCTGCTGAAAAAACTTCCGAGCCAGTTAACTGAACGAATGGTATGTCCTGACCCAGTTCTTCTGCTATACCAACTGCTATAGCCGTCTTACCGGTTCCTGGTGGACCTGCAAATAGAACAGCTCTCCCGGCCAATTTACCTTTCTTGGCGAGGTTGACTACATTACCCGCCGCTTCCCTGGCTTTTTTCTGACCTACTAGACCGTTCGAAACTTCTTCTGCTTCTCCATTTTCTTTGAGGCCCAATCCCTTTATATGGGAATGCGAACCTATCCTTTCAAATTCTCCGATACCTTCAGAAATTTCCTGAATTTCGACCATAAAATCACCTGTAAATTTTCATATTATCTAAAAAATTTATAAAAATAATGTTTGAGTGAAAAATACTTAAGCTTTTAATGAGTAAAGAATGTAGTGATCTGAAATGAAGGAAGGTCCAACTGAAGGACATATTGAAGTTATAACCGGACCGATGTTTTCTGGAAAAACCGAAGAATTGATCAGAAGATTGAGAAGGGAGAGAATTGGTGGTGGAGATTTTCTTGTTTTCAAGCCACGAAAGGATAATAGATACGGGGATTCTGGAGATATTTTTTCTCATAACGGTGAAAAGATAGAAGCTCAGCTTGTTGGTGCGGACAGAAAAGAAGGTGTTATGGAAGCATACGAGGAAGCATCCAAAAGCGATGTGGATGTAATAGCTTTTGATGAATCAAATTTTTGGCATAAATCATTGATTCAAGCCTGTGATTTACTGGCCCATGAACATGGAAAGAGGGTGATAGTTGCTGGTTTGGATTCTGACTTCAGAGGAGAACCATTTTCACCCACACCCGAGATAATGGCCATATCTGAATATGTGGATAAACTTACTGCGAGGTGCGTTAAATGTGGGAGACCAGCTAACAGGACTCAAAGGATAATTGATGGGAAGCCCGCTAATTACAACGATGAGCAGATCGTTGTGGGTGGAGAAGAGAAGTATCAGGCCAGATGTAGTTCGTGTCATGAGATTCCGGGTAAGAAGGAAAGCTTGTTGAATGAAGAATGAAAACTTCAAGAAACGGAAATTGAATTATATTTTTTTTGTGTTTGAAGTCATTCTTAAAATAGATATATTCCCAAATTATTTTAACTCGATTGATTCATATGGTAGATGAAAGACAGCTTTCACGCGGCCGATATTTACTCCTAAGTTTACTCAAAGATCATGAATATCCGATGAAACCAGGGGAAATCCAGAAGGACATGTGTACAATATGCAAGAGATTGGAGAGCTCGCCCTTTGGGTTTATGCCTAGTGGCGTTTCAATAAATCGTTATAGGAGTAATGGTTTGTCGGAAGCTATATTTCTTTCTTATGATGCCGGCCTCATTGATGAAGAGGATGAACGACCTTATGGATACTTCCTCACTGATGTTGGAAGAAGAGATATCGAAGAATTGAGTGAAAACCAGTATATTTTGGAAAATGGTTATATTGAAGAAGTCCATGAAGCGATCAGCAAAGAATTGTGAAACATATTCTAAACACATAACATAAGTTATAAAAACACTTAGATATACTAGAATTATTACTGTTTTTGAAGTAAATACTACAAAATTAAGAGGTGTTTTAAAATGGATAAATTCAATTTCGAACATGAGCAAATATATTTCTTTGGGGATGGGCCACACGATAAGGAATTGTTGGGAGGAAAGGGAGCGAATCTCGGGAAGATGAGGAGCATAGGATTACCTGTTCCTCCAGGATTTACAATTACTACTGAAATATGTACTTATTTTACTGAGAATGAAAGATATCCTTCCAGTTTTATGGACAAAGTTAACAGTAATGTGAAAAGAATTGAAGATGAATTAAACAAAGGGTTCGGAAGTAGTCAAGATCCACTATTGGTTTCGGTCAGATCGGGAGCAGCGATTTCTATGCCAGGAATGATGGATACAGTATTGAATCTTGGTTTGAATGATAAGTCTGTTGAAGGGTTGGCAAACCAAACGGACAATAAAAGGTTTGCATATGATTCCTATAGGAGATTAATTCAAATGTTTGGAGATGTTGTTTTGGGGATGAAACATTCCAAATTCGAAGATATTATTGAAGATGTCAAAGAAGAAGTCGGAGCCGAGGATGATACAGACCTTTCAACTAGTGATTTGAAGGAACTTGTCAGTAGATTCAAGGATTTAATTAAAAGAGAGAAGAGGATGGAATTTCCACAAGATCCACAAAGACAATTGAAGATGGCCATAGATGCAGTGTTCGAATCATGGGATAATGAGAGGGCCATAAAGTATAGAGAGGCAAACGATATACCACATGACATGGGTACAGCAGTAAATGTGCAGGCAATGGTTTTTGGAAATATTGGAGACGATTCGGGCACAGGCGTTGGATTTACCCGAGATCCTTCCACGGGAAAGAACGAATTGTATGGTGAGTATCTCTTAAATGCACAGGGTGAGGATGTTGTTGCAGGTATCAGAACACCTCACCCAATAGAAGACTTGAAGGAGCAGATACCCAGCGCTTACAACAGACTCGAAGAGATAAGCGATATTCTTGAAGAAGAATATAAAGATATGCAGGATTTTGAGTTTACAATACAAGAAGGTAAACTTTGGATGTTGCAAACAAGGACAGGAAAGAGGACTGCGGATGCAGCGGTCAAGATAGCTGTGGATATGAAGAAAGAAGGGATTATCGACAAGGAGACATCAGTGAAGAGAGTAGATCCAGAGGACTTGAGCCAGCTTTTACATAAAAGAATAGATCCCGAAGCAGAGAAGAAGGTTATTGGAAAAGGACTTAATGCTTCGCCAGGCGCTGCCGCGGGTCAAATAGTTTTTGATTCCGACGAAGCCGAGTACATGAAAGAAGAAGAGAATGCAAATGTTATACTCGTAAGGCCTGAAACTTCCCCAGAAGATATACATGGCCTCGTATCTTCGCAAGGTATAGTTACCTCCAGGGGAGGTATGACTTCTCATGCTGCGGTTGTTGCCAGAGGTATGGGAAAACCCTGTGTTGCGGGATGTGATGATGCCGATATTGACCTGAGAAATGAAAAAGTTTATTTCCAGGGAAACGAATACGGAAAAGGAGACTATATAACCATGGACGGTGGAACTGGGGAAGTTATAGAAGGGAAGGTTGAAATGGAAGATCCTAAATTATCAGGGGAATTTGAGACCTTGCTTGAGTGGGCAGAGGAATACAGAGAATTGGGAGTCAGAACAAACGCGGATACACCTGAAGATGCCATGAAAGCCAGGGAGTTCGGTGCTGAAGGTATAGGTCTTTGTAGAACCGAGCACATGTTCATGAGCGAGGATAGGATGCCTATAATGAGAGAGATGATCATGGCAGAGGATAAAAGAGAAAGAGAAGATGCTTTGGAGAAATTATTGCCGATGCAGAAAAATGATTTTGTGGGATTGTTCAAAGCCATGGAAGGAAATCCAGTAACGATAAG
The DNA here is from genome assembly GCA_042215785.1 of Candidatus Aenigmatarchaeota archaeon. Classification (GTDB taxonomy): domain Archaea; phylum Aenigmatarchaeota; class Aenigmatarchaeia; order PWEA01; family JBDGUQ01; genus JBDGUQ01. The sequence continues at coordinate 5,808 of JBDGUQ010000071.1, read as the reverse complement.
ATTGTTGGATCCGCCGCTGCATGAATTTTTACCCGATAAGGAAGAACTTTTGGAAAAAATGGTAGGACTAACCTTACAGGGAAGAAATCCTGAGAAGGAAAGGAAGATGCTTGAAAAGGTTAGAAATATGGAAGAGGCCAATCCGATGCTAGGTCTGAGGGGATGTAGACTGGGAATCTCCAATCCAGAGATATTTGAAATGCAGGTACGTGCGATCGTTAGGGCTGCTATTGAAGTAATGAAAGATGGTTTAGAGGTGAAACCGCAGATAATGATCCCACTGGTAAGCCTTAGGGAAGAATTGGATTTCACCGAAGAGAATGCAAGGAAAGTTGTGGAAGAGGAATTGGATAAGGATTCCATGAATTTGGATTACAAGATAGGGACCATGATAGAATTACCGAGAGCGTGTGTAACAGCAGATGAGATTGCCGAGAAGGCGGAGTTCTTTTCATTTGGAACCAACGACTTGACTCAAACGACTTTTGGCTTTTCTAGAGACGATGCGGAGGCAAAATTTTTCAGTGCCTACGAAGAAAACGGGATAATGGAAAAAGATCCGTTCCAAACGTTGGATAAAGATGGCGTTGGAAAACTCGTTGATATAGCGGTTAGAAAGGCCAGAACCAAGAGACCGGAGATATCTATTGGAATCTGCGGGGAACATGGGGGAGATCCCGAGTCAATAAAATTTTGCAAGGAAGTGGGATTGGATTACGTGAGTTGTTCCCCTTACAGAGTACCAATAGCTAGATTGGCGGCTGCACAAGTTGAATTGGAGGAGTAATCCTCTTTATTTTTTTATTGTTATAAATAGGATTGATCGATGTCAAATAAAAATAAGAAAAGAAAATGGAAGTGTTTAACAAGATCCTCCTGTTGAGGAACTTGATGAACTTCCTAGAGTTTCAGAACATAAATCTGGTTCTGTTTCAAATGCGGAACATATTGTAGATTTGTAAGCTTCTGAATTACCATACTGGTAAACTACATTACTTTTCTGTCCGTTGATCAAAAGTGTCGGTGAACCTGTTGCTCCTTTTTCCTGTGAAATCTGCGCTTCTTCCTTGAGCATTTCAGTACCTCTTTCTTCTACACATGTGCTAATTTTTTCTGGGTTGACACCAATTTCATCTGCGGCATCTTCCCAACACTTGCCATCACTACCACAGTTGTTGTTGACATAAGTCGTGAAGTCGAACCATTTACCAATTCCATGGTCTTCTAGAACACATAGCTCTCTTTTGTTTTGTTCAACTTCTGGTTCTCCGTGCAGTGAGGTCATTTCACCGTTCCTTTCACTTACTATGTAATGAGGTTCCCATTGAACTGTATCACCTAACAATTCGTAAACAGATTCCATTGTATTTTCTGCTTCATTACCGTAAGGACAGAAACTCATGAGGAATAGTTCTACCTTTGGTTTTTCTGATTTAGGTATATTTTCCTGTTCTGCCTGTTGGTTATTCTGTTCCTGAGTTTGGTCTTGTGTATTTTGTTGAGTTTGTGTTGTGTCTATACCCTGTGGGAAAAGGAATTTGCCATCTTTGGTCACGTATGTTTGCAGTTCTTGGTTTCCTTGTGGACTTGATAGCAGAATTCCTACTTTGTACACGCCACTTTCCGTATCTGTAACGTTAGTCATGGAAACGTTTACTCCCTGTAGTTGCATTTGCGGAAGTTCTCTTATGTAGCTAGCTGCTTCTTCGCCCGCTTCGCTTGAGGTTAAATGTCCTGTCACGCCGCCTTCCGGGCATGATTGGGTAAACGTATAACCCAGGCTTAAAACGAGTAATACCACAGAAATCAATGACACTGCCTTCCACGGATTACTTATAGAAATGGATGAGGTTCCGTGAGCTTTCGATTGGTGTACTCTCAACCCTTTCTCTGATTTGAATTCTTCTCCACATTCATCGCATTTGAATTTCTTTTTGTTCTCTTTATTTTCTTCTTTGTTTTCAGCCATAATAATCACATTGTTATTTAATCTACTTGGCTTATTTTTAAATAATTTACCTTTCTGTCGATATTTTACTCTCGACAGTACATTATATTAATTGGTGCCCCAGCTGGAATTCGAATTCCTGAATTGAAATTTTCCAGGTCTGGACCTCCGCAGGGTCCTGTGTTTTGCAGAGAAAAGATATAAAAATCTTTTCCATCCACTACACTACTGGGGCTAACACAAACCTTTTAAATACTTAACGTTTTATTAATAAAACCAACCTCAATAAAGATAAGCTTTGACCTCTTTATTGGTCTAGAAGGTAATTGAAATGGAAGTAAAATGCTCTTCATGTGGGACAAATCTCGTAAGTGAGGACAACTTCGTTAGATTCAAGTGTCCTAATTGTGGAGAAACCGAGATTATAAGATGTGAGAAATGCAGGAGAATGAAGAATAAATATACCTGTGAAGAGTGTGGATTTGAAGGACCCTAGGTGATATGATATGCCAGGAATGTTTGCTGCGAGAAAATTGAAGAAAGATAGAAAGAAGATGAGATGGAAAGAAAGGAAGTATAGGAATAGGCAGCCTGGAGTAGATCAACACGATCCAATGGAAGGAAGTCCACAGGCCAGGGGAATTGTTCTGGAGAAAAAAGCTGTGGAAGCTAAGCAGCCTAATTCTGCTATTCGTAAGTGTGTTCGTGTCCAACTTTTGAAAAATGGAAAACAACTAACAGCTTTTTGTCCTGGAGACCAGGCAATTAATCATATAGATGAACACGATGAGGTTCTTGTAGAAGGTATAGGTGGCTCCAAAGGTGGAGCAAAAGGGGATCTTTGGGGAGTAAGTTACAAGGTTATTAAAGTAAATAATGTTTCTTTAAATGAACTTGTTAAGGGAAGTAAAGAAAAACCGACCAGGTAGATATTATGAGCGAAGATATTAAATTATTTGATAGATGGGATTTATCCAAGGTAGAGGTCGATGATCCAGGACTGAAGGATTATATCAGTGTTGATCCTGTCTTAGTTCCGAATAAATCCCACGGAAGGCATGCAGCCAATCAATTCCACAAAAGTGATGTAAATATAGTGGAAAGGCTGATAAATAAATTGCAAAATCCCGGACACAGAGGCAAGAAGCATAAGATTTCTTCTGGTATGTGTGGAGGTAATGTTGAAACCGCTACTAAGATAGTTAAGAAGACATTGGAAATAGTTGAAGATAAATTGGACAAGAATCCAGTAAAAGTTTTGGTTGATGCTATTGAAAATAGTGCCCTCATGGAAGAAGTAAGTTCATACCAAATAGGAAGCATCATAGCGAGGAAGGCTGTGATAACTTCGCCTCAGAGAAGAGTAGATCTATCTTTGAGACATATGGTTCAGGGAGCTTACAGTCAAAGTTTGAGTTCGAACAAGAATATGGAAGACTGTTTGGCGAAAGAAGTATTGGCTGCCTACAACGATAGCAATGATTCTTTTGCTATAAGGCAAAAGGATAAATCAGAAAGAGAAGCAGCTGGCGCAAGGTAACTTTACCCGGGCGTTACATATTTAAATGCTATCTCTTTAAAATAAGA
>JBDGUQ010000071.1:0-2263 GCA_042215785.1 Candidatus Aenigmatarchaeota archaeon | reverse complement strand
GACATGACAAAAAAAGCTAAAGAACTGATGAAGAATCCCGAGAGAATCAGGAATATAGGCACGGTAGCTCATATTGATCACGGAAAAACAACTCTTACAGATAACCTTCTGGCCGGTGCAGGCATGATATCGGATGAACTGGCTGGAAAACAGCTTTTTATGGATTATGATGAACAGGAACAGGAAAGAGGAATAACTATTTATTCTGCCAACGTTTCTATGGTACATAAGTTTGATGAAGATTATCATCTCATAAACCTAATAGATACACCAGGCCACGTTGACTTCGGTGGAGATGTTACAAGGGCTATGAGAGCTGTTGATGGAGCTGTAGTGGTGATAGATGCTGTTGAAGGTGTGATGCCTCAGACGGAAACCGTTTTGAGACAGGCTTTGAAGGAAAGGGTAAAACCTGTTCTATTTATCAACAAAGTAGACAGGATGATAAATGAGCTGGAATTGACACCCAAAGAAATGCAGAATAGATTTACCAGAATGATAGCAGATGTTAATAATTTGATAAGAAAATATGCGGAAGAAGAATTTGAGAAATGGACCGTAAACGTTAAAGAAGGAGAAGTAGCATTTGGTTCCGCCCTATACAATTGGGCCCTATCGTTCCCATACATGGACGAAACTGGCATAACATTTAAAGAGATTATTGATAAGTGTCAGGACAGGGCACATAAAGAATTGTGGAAAAAGGCTCCTTTACATAGGGTAACTCTTAACATGATTATACGTCACCTTCCCAACCCTCTTGAGGCTCAAGAATACAGGATACCCAAAATATGGCCAGGAGATAGGGAATCCGAGGCTGGGAAGAGTATGATGGAATGTAAACCCGATGGTCCACTTGCATGTGCTGTAACTAAGATATATACGGATCCTCACGCCGGAAATATAGCCACTGCGAGAGTTTTCTCTGGTAAGATAGAGGAAGGACAGAACGTATATTTAACTAGTCAAAAAGCTCAGGAAAGGGTACAGCAAGTTTGTATTTACAGAGGACAACAGAGAGTTAATATGGAAGAAATTCCTGCCGGTAATATTATTGGTATAGTTGGATTGAAAAATGCTTTTTCGGGGGAAACTCTGTGTGATCCCGACGATGTAATAGAATCATTTGAAGGTATTCAACATATTTTTGATCCCGTCGTAACTAAATCGATTGAAGCCAAAAGAACTCAAGATCTTCCAAAGGTAATAGAATTTTTGAGAGAGAAGAGTAGGGAGGATCCAACATTAAAGGTCGAAATCAATCAGGAAACTGGAGAACATCTCGTTTCTGGTTTGGGAGAATTACATATCCAGGCCAAGGTTGAAAGAGGGCTTGAAGAAGAAGGAATAGATGTGGAGACTTCTCCACCAATAGTAGTTTACAGGGAAACTGTCGATGCAGGCGCAGGGCCAATTGAAGGAAAGAGTCCCAATAAACATAACAGGTTTTATTTGGAAGTCGAACCCATTCCAGATGAAGTATACAAGGCTATGGTGGAAGGCAAGATAACCAATACCGAAGTCAAGAAGAAGGATGTAGAATTGACAGAGAAATTGCAGAAGTTCGGCTTGAAAGAGGACGATGCCAAGGGTGTGGAGAAAGTTTACGACAGATGTATATTGTGTGATAATACTAAGGGAATCCAATATTTGAACGAGACTATGGAATTGATTAAGGAAGCGTTTGAAAGCATGGTAGACGAAGGACCTCTGTCCAAGGAGCCATGTGATAAGGTATTGATAAGACTTGTGGATGCTAAATTACATGAGGACGCTATTCACAGGGGACCATCACAGGTAATACCTGCAGTAAGGCATGCTATGAGGAATGGAATTCTGACTGCAGATGCAACTCTAATGGAGCCAAAGCAAATATTAAGAGTTTCCTCACCCCAGGATAGGATGGGAGATGTAATGAAAGAAGTCCAAAATAGAAGAGGTGAAGTACTCAACGTTGAAAACGAGGAAGGGAATGCTATTATGAAGATAAAATTGCCCGTATCCGAGATGTTCGGTTTTGAGGGTAAGCTAAAGTCCGTTACAGGCGGTAAGGGATATTACTTCCTTGTGGACGTGAAGTTCGAAAATCTACCAAACAGCCTTTTGGACAAAACAGTCAAACAGATAAGGCAGAGAAAAGGTCTGAGCGAAGAGATACCCGAACCCGAGTAATTCATTACTTGTTTTTAGTTTTATCGGATTTTAATGCCATAAGAGTTATATATTTATATATCCCTATTTTAAGATAACACAATCACGTTTT
>JBDGUQ010000152.1:5534-12984 GCA_042215785.1 Candidatus Aenigmatarchaeota archaeon | reverse complement strand
GAGATATAGTTCCCGAGTTAATCGAAAAAATCAAGGATTATGGTATGGAAGGAGACCTGGTAACCAACGGGACTTTAATTACGAGAGAAAGAGCTAAATTATTAGTTGGATTTGGGTGGAATAGAATAAAATTCTCCGTAGATGGTCCCGATCCAGAGATTCATGATGAATTGAGAGGTAAAGAAGGAGCTTTCGAAAGGACCATAGACAATATAAAATACATATCTAGTCTTAGGGAAAAAACCCACAAAGAAAATCCGAGGCTTTATTTCAATACTGTGGTTTCGAAAAGGAATTATAGGAAATTACCTGAAATAGTTAGATTGGCAAATAAGTTGGGGGTTGATGGCATACAACTTTTACCTACGACAAATTTTTCCGAATCTTCCCATGAAATGCAACTTTCTTTTGAGGAAACGGAAGAATTGATGGATATTATAGATAAATGTATAGAATTGTCTCAAAACCTAGGATTGAGTGAGAATAATTTTTCCGAGTATTCGGATTCAAAATATATAACTGATACAGAATCCATGCACAAGGTTCATATGGAAGAAATTGAAGAACAATTTTCCGAAGATAAGTTGGACGAGATAATAAATAAAGAATATTACAGGGCAGATAAGAAAGAGAGTTTCAAATACCTGCCATGTTATGCCCCTTGGCATCATATGACTATAAGACCAAATGGTAATATAGCCCCATGTTTTTCTCCATGGGTCTGGGAAACGGATGTTACTATAAAAGATAAATCTCTTAAAGAGGTATGGTATGGTGAAGTCTTCGACAGGTACAGGGAAATTATTCTTTCGGGAAAGTTACCCGAACAGTGTAAAAGATGTTGTGTGTGGGAAGTTTTTAACAACAAGAAAATTAGGAAGGAGTTGAGCGAAGAGAGGAGTAGCGTACCTTTTTTAAGGTAGTTTAATTTTTAGAGAGACGTTTTTATGTATTCATATAAAAGAGAGAATGAAATAAACGAAATAAAATTGAATAGATTGGTTGAATGGCTTGAAGGTGGCCATGCTGGGCCAATTCAATTAGATGCCGAAGTACATAGGAGGTGTAATTTAAATTGCATAGCTTGTCCTAGGAGGGCTAATGATTTTGATTTGAATAAGGATTCAATAGAACATGAGTTGGATAAGGAGAAGTGGTTGAGCCTAGTGGAGGAAGCGGCGAAATTGGGCGTTAAGAAATTCAATCTTGAGGGTGGTGGAGAACCTACAGCTGTCCCAGATTTAATTTATCCCATCATGGAAAAGATAAAGGAAGAAGGGATGTATGGCATAATAACTACCAACGGCACTTTATTGAATGAGGCAAGAATAAAAAAAATAGTTGGAATGGATTGGGATCGAATACATTTTTCTTTGGATTCGCCTACTGCTGATATACATGATTTCCTCAGGAATAGAAGAGGTGCTTTTAAAAAGACTATCGATACCATTAAATTGCTTGATAAATGGAAAGGGGAGGAAAATAAGGAACATCCGATGTTGAACATAAACATTGTGATAAATAAATTGAATTTTATGAAGCTACCAGAAATGGTTGAGATTGCAAATAAACTGAATGCTGATTATCTTTTCACCGAACCTTTAATAGAATTCAACAAAGTAGGTGGAAAATTGAAAATAGACACAAAGAAAAATAAAGAGAAATTAAAGAGGTCCAAAAAGAGGGCGGCAAGACTGGCAGATAAATATAAGATAGACAATAACTTTGGTACTGAAGATAAAAATCTAGAGGAAGATATGATAGAGGATACGAGCAATATGAGGAATATTTTAGGTAATATATCTCAAGATAAAGGGAAAAATTTGTTATCATCACCCTGTTTAAAACCTTGGAGACTAATTTCTATAAAGTATGATGGTACTGCAGGTCATTGTGGTTTAATACAGAAGGGGGAATCTGTTAAAAACAAGTCTTTGGAGGAAATTTGGTATGGAGATTTCTTAACAGAGGTGAGGAATAAAATGTCTAGAGGTGAATTATTAGAACATTGTGATAACTGTGTACCAAGTGATATTACCCAAAGAAAAAGATTTAAAAGGGACTTAAAGGAGAGACTTGCTTCTGAAGGTAAAATAAAGAAGTGACAGTTTATCTATCGTAGTTTTCAGGTATGAGGCACCATACCCTATCTCCCGTGATTTTCTCTTTAAAATCGCCTTCTTGGTAGAGATATGCTTTTTTTATGTTCTTTAGAATGCATCGGTGATAGAATACGATGACACCTTGTTTTTTGATTGTGGAATTGGTTGGTTTGAGTTTTAGAAAATCCCCTTCTGGAAATGACGAGTATTCATTTTCTCTGTCTACAAATATTGCATTTTCAGGACATTCCAAATTTTTATTGGCCGATTTCAATTCCAAATCTTCTAAGACTATTTTTCCTGAAACTTCTATGTCAAATCTATAGTTGTTTGTGGGATTTTCTAGCCCAATTTTATCCGTATAGAAAATGTATTTTTTAGTGGACTTTTTGTTTGGAATAATATAAAAGACATCACCACTTTTTTTGTATCGTTTATCTTTAAATCTGATTTTTGGATATCCATCTATTTTTTTGGAAAATTTCAAAATAATTCTAAAGGATTTTTTACCTTCAAAAATATAGAAGTGCTTTCCCCCGATAAATATTTTTAATTCGTCAATAATTTCATTGGACCTTATTTTCCTTTCGTTTTTCTTTTTAATTTTCTCCGAAATACCTTTTTTCAGTTCATGTTCTTTATATTTTTGTAATACCTCGTTGAAACGTGAATTTGGTGATGAGTTTTCCTCCTCATTATTGAAATGACTTCTTTCATATTGTTTTATTATTTTACCAAAAGATTCCATGCTTATTTTTCCCCATTTATTATTTTGGCTTTGCTATAGTTTTTCTTTATCTTCTCGCTTTCTATGAAGTCATTATAAACATATATACTTTTACCATTTTCAAAATCTTCAATAACTTGTTTTACATTACCAAATGCAAAGTATTTACCATCTGGGAAATCACCATTATTTAATGGGTCCTTCATCAAGATATGATCGCCAAATTTCTTTTTATCTCCCTTTATACCTATTTCTATTCCTTCAATCAATTTTTTATTCTCCGAACGAATTGCGAGGTTATATCTGGATTCGTCAAGATAAAGTGGACCTATATCTATTTTGGCAACATAACCGCCGTTTTCATTTTTTATGTTTTTGCTGTATATTTCTAATTTTTTTTCGTCTTCTAGAAAAAATTCCAGAATCAATTTTTTCGTCTTTTGTTTTAGGTTGATAATGCATCTTAATTTATCATTGCCCTCGAATACATAGGATTCTTTGTCTGATTTGAGAAATTGGAAATTATTTATTGTGTCTGAATGTTTTATTACCTTTTCGTTCCTTTTTTTCAGTTTCTCTGAAAATCCCCTTTCTATCTCACTTTCTTTATAATTCTCTAACACATCTTTAACATCTTTTGAATCGCCCATTTCTCATCAAAATATATTTTTTGTTTAATATTTATAAAATGAATAAAATAACTCCCGATGGATTTATATTCCTTTTAAGAAAAATAAAATTTATGGGAAATATTTTTGGTTTTACGTGGGATGATAAAAATCTTCTTAAAAAAACAATAAAAAATACCAATAATGATGGTTATTATAAGTTTTATGTCGATGAAGGTATTTCCGTTGCATTTCAAGAAGATCATGATATAAAAAGTATTGATAATGAAAAGAGGAAAAACGAAAATTATGTACTTTTTTCTGATGGACTTATTCTGGATGGAATCGGGACAGGGAACCATAACATCGAGAAATCGATATTAAAGGGGACACCGGGCAGTTTTGTGTCAGTTTTGTGGTTTCCCAAAGAAAGGAGATTAATTCTAGTGAGGAATGGTTTGGGATCACAGCCACTTTATTATTTCAAAAAAGAAGATAAATTAATCTTTTCTACTAAATTAAAATGTATTATTCCTTTTTTGAAAAAAAGGAAGATAAATAAGAATGTTTTGGATAGTTTTTTAACTTTCCGTTTTAATACGTATAGAAAGCATTCTTTATTGGAACAAATAAAAAAACTACCTTCTAATTTTTTTCTTGATTTTAAAAATGAATTGAAAATAAAAGGAATAAAAACTCCTAAGTCTTCGTATTCTCACAAAAATCATGTTTATTATTTGACAGCATTAAAGCATTTTTTTGAGTCCTTCATGAAAAGGTTATTGGATTTTGAAGGGAATCTGGGTATATTTCTCTCTGGTGGAATAGATTCAAGTTTTCTTGTAGCACTTGCTGATAGGTTCCATGAGAATATCAAAACTTATACTATTTCCTTAAATAAAGGAACACAAGGAGCTAGTGAAGTGATTTCCAATATGTTTGGTACAGAGCATAATATTATTAATCGAATTGAAAATCCCTTTTCCTATCTTCCAAAGGTACTTGAAAACACATCAGCACCTCCGTTTGATCCCACACATATTCCAATTTATAAATTATTAGAAGAATCCTCTGAATGTGATCTTATTTTAATGGGTAATGGTGCTGATGAACAGTTTGGAGGATATGAAATAGATGTGTTATGTGACCTTATTTCAAGATATAATAATCTTATTTCTAGTAAATTATTTTCAAAATTTGCACATCTTGTTCCTCCAAATTTATTTAATATGTTTGCGAAACCAAGGAAGGGTTATGGTAGTTTAATGAAAAGGAGAATTTCATCTACATTTTCTAGGTCAAAAAACCCATATGAAGTTTGGGAATCCATGAATTCTGTTTTTGATTACGATAGCAGACGGAAACTTTTTTCGTTTCGTTCCCCACAAAATTATTTTATTCCAGAAAAGATGAGATATGGAGATGGTAATAATTTCTTAGATAGGATTCTCCGTTTTGAACAGAAAACAAAATTAGAGTCACAGGAAATTGAACCAGTTATGGAACTGTCAAATAATTTTTCTTCACTTATAGCTAGTCCCTTTCTTAATAACTGTATCTTAAGAATTTCTAATGAAATACCCAAAGAATATAAAATTAACAGATCTGAAAAAAAATGGATGTTGAGGGAGTTATCTAGAAAATATCTTCCCAAGGATATTTCAAAAAGGAAAAAATCACATTTTTCACCCCCACTTAAAAATTGGCTTGAAGGAGAGAGTTTGGAAATTTGTAAAAATATATTATCCAAAGATAGGCTTAGTAAACATGGCCTTTTTGAGTATGATTATATAAATAAAATTTTTCAGGAGAGAAGGGAATCATCTTTTCTAGCAAATAGGATGTTATGGTCTTTGGTTGTTTTTCAGCTTTGGTATGAGATGTATGTTGAAAATCATGATTTCGGTTTCAGGTACCCATAACTTTAAAGCTATATTATCTTAAGATTAAATACAATCACTTGATGGAGAGTGTTTTATGAATTTGACTCAAAGCCTTTCCAGCGCTTTTGGTATATTGGAGAATAAGTTTTTAAATACAAAAAGACCTGTTGCTTTGCGTTGGAATTTGACGTATAGGTGCAACTTAAGTTGTGAATACTGTAATCTTAGTGAATGTGCAGATAAGGATAACGAACTTTCTACAGAGAAAATAAAGGCAGTTCTAAAAGAGATGTCGAATGCTGGTGTTAAAAGAATATCCTTCTCTGGTGGAGAACCCCTTTTAAGGGAGGATATAGGAGAAATAATTGATTATACTAGAAAGGTCGGTATTACACCTACAATGAATTCTAATGCCATTCTTGTTCCCGAAAAAATTAGTGAACTGAAAAATTTAGGATTGCTCAAAATAAGTCTCGATGGAACAAAAGAAGTTCATAATATGACGAGAGGAAGATATGAAGATACCATAAAGGGACTTGAAATTGCGATTGAAAATAATATTAAGACCACACTCTGTACGACATTCACTAAGGAAAATTATGGGGAGTTGGATGATTTGGTAGAAATTGCAGAAAAATATGAGACTGTTATTGCAATCCAAAGAGCTACAAATTTATATGAAAATTTCAGCGGGGCCCATAGAATACTTCCCAAAAAAGAGGAAATAAAAGAAAAGATGGATGAAATTATCAATCTTAAGAAGAGAAAACCTTCGGTTATAAGAAACTCTATTAGACACTTGAATTTAATAAAGAATTATCCAAAACATAAAAAAATAAGATGCACCGCAGGTAAACTTTTTTGTATAGTGTTACCAGATGGTACAGTAACACCTTGTGATAGGATCAAAGTAAAGCAAGATTTGCCTAGTCTAAAAGAGAATTCCTTTGATAGGGCTTTTTCGGAATTAGAAAGAGTTAATTGCAATGGTTGTTGTTTTTGCGGTTCTATGGAGTTAAATTATCTTTATCACTTAAAGTTCGATGTTTTACGAGATCTTATTAATTTTATGATGTTGTCTAAGTATGGAGATTGAAATGAAGATTGCATTTATACATAATCCGTATTATCATCAGGAGTTCATGGAGAACCTGGATTTCGTCAGTAATAATTTTGGAGTATTTCCACCCCTTGGAATAATGTATGCTTCTTCTATAATTAAAAGAGAAGGACATGAGACAAAAATATTTGATGTCAAAGCTGAAAGTTTGACAAAGGAAGATGTCATTAAAAAACTTAAAGATTTCAATCCCGATATCATTGGTTTAATGTTTATTCCCTTTACTGCGTCTATATCACTTGATTGGGCTAAAGAAATTAAGGATCAGTTGGAAGTTCCAATAATAGCTGGGAACTATGCTATGATACGTTATTCTGAAGCTATTTTATCAAATGATTTCATTGATTTTGGTATAATTGGTTCTGCAAGGGAGACATTTCCCAGATTCTTGGAAGAATGGCAGAATGAAAAGAACTTTGATGGAATTGAAGGTCTTGCTTTCGTTAGAGATGGAGAAGTCGTTATTAATTATCCCGATAAAATTACAGAGGACTTCAAGAAGTTGCCATGGCCTGACAGGGAGGAAATCGATAATTCTCTTTATTATTCGATGGCTTCAAAGGAAAGACCATTTACAATAATAGCAACATCTTATGGTTGTACTTTTAATTGTGATTTTTGTGATATGGGAAAGTTTGGATATTCGGAAAGAGATCCCAAAGATGTTGTCGATGAGATAGAATATTGTATTCAAGAATATGGTATAAAAGAAATCGATATTTTTGACAGGGATTTTTTAATTGATAAAGGGAAAGCTAGGGAGATATGCGAGGAAATTATAGAAAGGGGTTTAGATATAGGCTGGTCGTGCAGAACAAGGGTTGATCAGGTTGATAATAAAATTTTGAAACTCATGAAAAGGGCTGGATGTAGGTTGATTTTGTATGGTATAGAGTCAGGAAATCAGGAAATATTGGATAAAGAACATAAAGGAATAACCCTTGATGAAACAAAGAAGGCCTTGGAACTAACTCGTAAAAACGACATAGAATCGTTAGGTTTTTTTATAA
>JBDGUQ010000152.1:4307-5524 GCA_042215785.1 Candidatus Aenigmatarchaeota archaeon | reverse complement strand
AAGAGATAAAACAAACTATAGAATTTTCAAAAAAATTACCTTTAGATTATGCCCAATTTTTTAAAATGTCTGGAAAGCCCGGTGCAAAATTATATGAACAGGTAACTAATGAATTAGGTTATGATTATTTCGAAAAACTAATTAAAGGCGAAGTTGTTTAGAAGAATTTGCCCCGACCTTGGATAGATCTTACCAATGATGAAATTGAGGAATGGGTTCTAAAGGCATATAAGGAATTTTACCTGAGACCAACCTTTATTTTCAAAAAAATGATGAGAATGGAATCCCTTTCAGAATTAAAGCGATATGTGGGTGTTGGTTTTAAGATTCTTGGTTTTTGAAGGATTGTTTGGGGTATTTTATATGATTTAACATTTTAAACTGTCTAATTGTTTTATTTAATAAGCTGATGTTGCATGAAGATGGGTAGGAAGTATGATGTCTTTGTATTTGTGATCTTGTTATTAACAGGATTGACATCTTTTGGTATTGTTAATGATTTTTCTTTAGATTTTAACCATCCTTTAGGAATTATGAAAATAAGGAACGGACAGACCGATTCTTGTCCATGTACCAATTATGGTGAAGGAATACCACTGTGCGATTTTTCTGATATATTTACAGAGCCCGAAACTTCTGGTTTGGAATCCATCCTCGATTCAAATATATCCGTAATTCTTGATGGTTCTTCTGTTTGTATTCCATCTTACATAGTAAATACAAATTCACATGGTTTTAGGGACAAAGAGTATGATATTAATGGAGACAACGAAACTTTCCGTATAGTTATTTCCGGCGATTCCATGACATTTGGCCAAGGAGTTAACACATCAGAGACTTATTCATCTGTTCTTGAAAGAAAATTAAATAAAAATAAAAATATCAATTTTGATGTGTTGAATTTGGGTGTTCCCGGTTACAATATTGACGAAAAGGCAGAATTTCTTATTCATAAGGGGTTGAAATTCGAACCTGATATAATAATTTTACAGTACAATAAATATGATGTAATAAACAAGACCAAATTACGTAGTTTAATAAAGGAAGAGAAAAGAAATATTTTGGATGAAGAAGATTTGAGTAATAAAACATTGGATGATACGTTAGAAAATAAAATAGATTCTAAAGCTTCTTGGAGAGGCCATCAGAGATATTTCGAAAAATTGAGAAATTTACCATTTTCAAAGAAGTGGGATAGGGTTGAAAACTCTTTTAAG
>JBDGUQ010000152.1:3084-4297 GCA_042215785.1 Candidatus Aenigmatarchaeota archaeon | reverse complement strand
CAAAAACTTCCATGGACACTGAAATTATTGTATTTGCTCTATATACTCCAGAAAAACATGTTAAGAAACTGGAAAATCTGACACAGAATTTAAAGTGGAATTATGTTGAGATAAACTCGAAATTCAAAGATTGGGAAGGCGAATACGGAAAGAAAAAGCTACAAATTATTCCTGATAAAGACCCACATCCTGCACCACATTTACATAAATTAATAGCTGAAGAACTCTATAAAACAATTGTAAAGTATAAAAATTTCCCGGGTAATTGAGATGGATTTCAACTTTCGAGGAATACACTTGTTTTTAATATTTATCATTATTACTTTGATTTCAATCAATTTTTGGGTAATCCATCAAAATGAGGAGGTATTCAGGAAAGATACTTTAGTTGATTATTCAGTAGCTGTAAAATATCACGAACAGATTGAAAACACTAATTTTGATGATTTGATTAGATCTATTTTCTATACAAACAGACAACCCCTTTTTTTCATCATAACTGCTATAATATTTGTACTTGTGGAAAAATCGCAGCTAATTGCTTGTTTAATCAGTCAACTTTTTTTAATATTGTCGATTTTCAGTACATATAAATTAGGAACGTATTTAACCGATAAAACGAAAGGATTAACAGCAGCTTTATTGACTGCTACCTTTCCCATAGTATTTGCAACTTCTAGAGTCTTTAAATATGAGATTTCTGCATTGGCCCTTTTGCCTATTTCCATATATTTTCTTTTCAAATCAGAAAATTTCCAAAATCAAAAATTTTCTTTTCTTTTTGGTATTTCTTTCGGTATTGGAATGTTGTTCAGGGAGACTTACATCATATTTTTAGGTGGACCCCTTTTAGTTTATGTTTTGGGTTCACTGATTAAGTCAAAATTAAATATAAGGAACGTTATGATTGTATTATTAGTATTTTCTTTGATTTCACTTCCTTATTATATATCTTCTTCGGATATAATTCTGTCAGATGTGAAGGGTGATTTGACTCGGAGTTACGTATCATTTGATTATATTTCATTTGAAAATTTCAGTTATTACTTTAACCACTTACCTGAGCAGATAACACCGATATTTACTGTTTTATTTGTAATTTCTCTATTGGTATTGGCGATAAACCTAAAAGAATTGAATTTAAAGGATATTACTACAGTTTCTTGGTTTTTGTTTCCTTATTTTGTATTTACTTTTGTTGTTCCTTACAACA